>NZ_MBEM01000180.1:0-2238 GCF_001954045.1 Mycobacterium sp. SP-6446
GACGGGGTCGACATCACCACGATGAGCAGGCAAACGCTGCGCTCGCGCATCGGCATGGTGCTGCAGGACACCTGGCTCTTCGACGGGACGATCGCGGAGAACATCGCCTACGGGCGGCCCGAGGCCAGCGAGGACGAGGTGGTAGAAGCCGCCAAGTCGGCCTATGTCGACCGGTTCGTGCACACCCTGCCCGCCGGCTACCAGACCCGGGTCGGCTGGGACGGCGGCAACCTCAGCGCCGGCGAGAAGCAGCTCATCACGATCGCGCGCGCGTTTCTTGTCCGCCCGCAGCTGTTGATCCTCGACGAGGCGACCAGCTCGGTCGACACCCGCACCGAGACGCTCATTCAGCGCGCCATGTGTGAGCTGCGCCAGGATCGCACGAGTTTCATTATCGCGCACCGTCTTTCGACCATCCGCGACGCCGATCGCATTCTGGTGGTGCAGTCTGGCCGGATCGTCGAGCAAGGCAATCACGCAGAGCTCCTGGACCGCCGGGGCGCCTACTACGCGATGGCCCAGGCCTTTTCCGAATCCACGAACTACTCACCAGAACGACGGAAGGACTGGTAAGCGCGATGGCGGACAAACGTCTCGAATTCGGCCTCCTCGGGCCGTTAGAGATGAGCGTTGACGGCACATTGGTGCCGTTGGGCACGCCCAAGCAGCGAGCGGTGTTGGCCATGCTGCTGATCAATCGCAACAGTCCGGTGGGCGTCGAGCGGCTCATCACCGCCGTGTGGGAGGAGCGGCCCCCGTCGGGCGCACGGGCCAGCATTCACTCCTACGTGTCCAACCTGCGCAAGCTGCTCAGCGGCGCCGGGATCGATCCACGAACGGTGTTGGCGGCCGCGCCCCCGGGCTATCGACTCAGCATCCCCGAGGACGCTTGCGATCTCGGGCGGTTCATCACCGAGAAGACCGCGGGCGTGCACGCGGCCGCCGCCGGCCGCTTCGAACAGGCCAGCCGGCACCTGACGGATGCGTTGGCTCAATGGCGCGGACCGGTCCTCGACGACCTGCGCGACTTCCAGTTCGTCGACACCTACGCCACCTCGCTATCCGAGGAAAAGATGCTCGCCCACACGGCGAAGGCGGAAGCCGAACTCGCGTGCGGGCGGGCGGCGAACATCATCGCCGAGCTCGAGGCCCTGACCGCCGAACACCCCTACCGCGAGCAGCTGTGGGCCCAGCTGATCACCGCCTACTACCTCACCGACCGCCAATCCGACGCGTTGGCCGCCTATCGCCGCGTGAAAACAACCCTCGCCGACGACCTCGGCATCGACCCCGGCCAAACCCTGCGCGATCTCAACGAGCTCATCCTCCGACAGGATCCGTTGGACGCCAAGAAATCGGCGAAAACCACCGCCGTCGGCACGATCACCGTGCTCGACCAGCGCACCCAGGTGCCGGGCCAGAAGGCCGTCGCGTATCTCGACGAAGCCTCGGGGCGCCGCTACCCGCTGCTGGCGGCCGCGACCCGGATCGGGCGCCAAAGCGACAACGACATAGTCCTCGATGGCGCCAACGTCAGCCGGCACCACGCCGTCATCGTCGACACGGGCACCAGCTACATCCTCAACGACCTCCGGTCATCGAACGGCGTGCATGTGGGGCACCAGCGGATCCGCTCGGCCGCCACCCTCAACGACGGTGACCACATCCGCATCTGCGACCACGAATTCACGTTTCGGATCGCCGCGGCCGACAAAACGGGCGATACCACCCAGGTCTAGGCGCGAGGCCGAATACGGTTGCGGTGCACGGCTTTTCTTTCGCGGCCTAGCATTTCGACAGCGCGGCACCGCTGCGCGGCCAAGCCGCATGACAACCACCACAGGGCCTTGTCGGTGTGTGTCGTTTCCGCCGGCATCCGGCCGTATGGTCGCTGGGTCGCAGGCCGGTTGTTATAGGTGATCTGGGCGAATGTGGGCAAACTTGTTGGTATGGTCGGCGGGTCTGGGGTTGGTTTGGAGGATCTGGGATGAGTGACGGTCAGGCCTCGCGGGTGGGGTCGATGTTTGGTCCTTATCACCTCAAGCGGCTGTTGGGCCGTGGTGGCATGGGTGAGGTGTATGAGGCCGAGCACACCGTCAAGGAGTGGACGGTGGCCGTGAAGTTGATGTCGGACACCTTTAGCCGCGATCCGGTGTTTCGGGAGCGGATGAAGCGGGAGGCCCGTATTGCCGGGCGTTTGCAGGAACCCCATGTGGTGCCGATTCATGATTACGGCGA
>NZ_MBEM01000181.1:0-50754 GCF_001954045.1 Mycobacterium sp. SP-6446
TTCGTCGACCGAGGCGTGGACTTCGTCAGCGCAAACTCGTTGCGCGAGTTGGTGACCGGGATGAACAAGCTGCCCGACGTGGTCCCGCTCGACTACGCGACGGTGGAAGCCGAGGTGACCGCCCGCGATCGCGAGGTGGCCAATAGATTCAGCAAAGACGGCCAGATCACCGCGATCCGCGCCGCGCGTGGCTACCTGGGCGACCGGCTGGGGCGAGTGGTGGCGCCGCACCGGTTGACCGATCCGAAGGCCGGGCCGCTGATCGCGGTCAAACTGCACATCCTGACTCGAAAGACACTGGGCGGCATCGAGACTGACCTGGCCGCGCGGGTGCTCAAGGCCGACGGCGCGCCGCTGCCCGGGCTGTACGCGGCTGGCGAGGTGGCCGGGTTCGGGGGTGGCGGCGTGCACGGCTACCGGGCCCTCGAGGGCACGTTTCTAGGCGGCTGCATATTCTCCGGCCGGGCCGCCGGCCGCGGCGCCGCCGACGACATCACCTAGTTGCGTCTGCTCGCGGTTAGAAGGTGACCCCGCTTTCTTCGGGCAGCACCTGAAAGTCCGTGTCGGTCATCTCGGTGAGTCGGCCGTAGTAGATGCCCCTCGCGTCCGGGGCGATGATCCCCTGGTGAATGGGCACCGCGCGGGCCGGCGCCACCGCACGCAGGTATTCGACGGCCTCGGAGATCTTCATCCAGGGCGCGGCCGCAGGAGCTGCCAGAACGTCCACCGGCTCGTCGGGCACGACCAGCGCGTCGCCGGGATGCATGAACCGTGCGGGATGGTCCGCGTCGCCGACCAGATACGAAATGTTCTCTACCACAGGGATTTCCGGGTGGATCACCGCGTGGCGGCCACCGACGGCCCGGACGGTCAGCTCACCGATTCGCAGCTCGTCGCCGACGTGCACCGCTTGGCACGGCTCGCCGAGCTGGGCGGTGGTCTGCGGATCGGCATACAGCGCGGCGTCCGGGTTGCCCTCGAGCAGCGACGGCAGCCGGGCGATATCGACGTGGTCGGGATGCTGGTGGGTGATCAGGATGGCGGCCAGCCCGGTGATGCCCTCGAAACCGTGCGCGAAACTGCCGGGATCGAACAGCACGCGGGTTTGATCGAACTCGGCAAGTAAGCAGGAATGACCGAAATGCGTCAGTAGCATGTTTACGATTGTGCCCTGACGGGGGTGATACCGATGCGGGTGATCCTGGCGACGATGCTGGTGGCCGGTGGCCTCGCGGTGGCCCTTGTCGTCGTGGTACCGGCACACGCCGAGCCCCAGACGTGCCCGACGGTGTGCGACCAGATCCCGGACAGTGCGTGGATCCCGCAGCGCGCCACTCCGCTCAATTCGGTGTACAACTGGCCCGCGCTGGCCGGACTGGCAACACCGGCGACCGGGGCCGGGCCGCGCTTCCGCTTCGAGACCCTGTGCGCGGCGCCGGCGGCACCGCAGGACCCGCGCGATTCGGCGGTGGCGGCCCGGGCGACTGTCGTGCACCCGGACGGGCAGTGGCAGTTGCAGGCGCAGGTCCTGCACTGGCGCGGTGACACGGCGCGCGGCGGTTCGGCCGCGGCCGGGGTGTTCAGCAATGCCGTCGCCGCCCTGCGGGGCTGCCAGCAGGCGGCGCCGCAGGAGTCGCCATCGATCACCACCGACCAGCCGAACCGGATGGCCGCGGTCATCAGCGGGCCAGTGATCATGCACACCTACCTGGTCGCACACGTCGCGAGCAGCACGATCACCGAGCTCACGCTGTGGTCATCGGGACCGCCGGAGGTACCCTGGCCCTCGATGGCAGACGATCCGGTGCTGGACGCCATGACCGCGCCCCTGTGCGAGGCGTACATCGCTTCGTGCCCGTGACCCGCTTGCGGCACTCCTCGCCGGTAGAGTTAGCGCCGAGCAAGATCTGAGGAGGAGCGCCGGTGGCTCGGGTGGTCGTGCATGTGATGCCCAAAGCGGAGATTCTCGACCCGCAGGGTCAGGCGATTGTCGGCGCGCTGGGCCGGCTCGGCCACGGCGGCGTCTCAAATGTCCGCCAGGGCAAGAGGTTTGAGCTCGAAGTCGACGACTCCATCGATGACGCGGTGCTCGCCGAAATCGCGGAATCACTGTTGGCGAACACCGTGATCGAGGACTGGACGATAAGCCGGGAAGCGCTGTGACGGCACGAATCGGCGTCATCACCTTTCCCGGGACACTCGACGACGTGGACGCGGCGCGGGCCGCGCGCCGTGTCGGCGCCGAGGCGGTCGGCCTGTGGCATGCCGACGCCGACCTCAAGGGAGTCGACGCCGTGGTGGTCCCGGGCGGATTTTCCTACGGCGACTACCTGCGGGCCGGCGCCATCGCCAGATTCGCCCCGGTGATGGCGGAAGTGGTCGATGCCGCACGGCGCGGTATGCCGGTGTTGGGAATCTGCAACGGTTTTCAGGTCCTCTGCGAGGCCGGGCTGCTGCCCGGCGCGCTCACCCGCAACGCGGGTCTGCACTTCGTCTGCCGCGACGTGTGGCTGCGGGTGGCGTCGACCGCGACGGCGTGGACGTCGCGCTTCGAGCCCGACGCCGATCTGCTGGTGCCGCTGAAGTCCGGCGAGGGCCGTTACGTCGCACCCGCGGCCGTGCTCGACGAGCTGGAGGGTGAGGGCCGGGTGGTGTTTCGCTACCACGACAACCCCAACGGCTCGCTGCATGACATCGCCGGCATCAGCTCGGCCAACGGCCGCGTCGTCGGCCTGATGCCGCATCCCGAGCACGCCATCGAGGCGCTGACGGGACCGTCCGACGATGGCCTGGGCCTGTTTTATTCGGCGCTGGACGCCGTGCTCGCCGCTTAGCGGGAAATCCCAGCCGCGCAACGTAATTCGCGGAAGGCCGCGGTGAGCGCGTCGGTCGCTTCGTGCGGGTCGTTGAACGTCCGGTCGTCGGTGAGCACCGCAATGCCGAGCTGGTCGACGTAGCTCCACACGGTGATGTTGACCGGCGCGCCCGGCGACAGCACGCCGGTCGAGTAGATCTCGCTGACCGTGGCGCCGCCGAAGTGGCCACGCTCGCGCGGGCCCACGACGCTGGACACCGCGACGTTCATCACCTTGTTCGGCGCCTCCCGCTGCGCCAGCCAGCGAAACGCGGCCGGGGCCAGCGCGGTCGGCAGGTAGGTCATCATCCGCTCGTAGAGTCGGGGGCCCAGAATTTCGTGGTCTTCCTTGGCGATTCGGGTCGCCAGCGCGACCAGCCGCGCCCGTTCGGCCGCGTCGGCGATGTGCACGGGCAGTGAAACCATCAGGCCGCTGATCTCGTTGCCCGTGATCCGGTCGGACTTGTCGGTGGCGGTGGGCACCGACGCGATGATGGGCCGGTCGGCCGCTCCGTCGTAGGTCAACAACAGCTTCCGAAGGCCCCCGGCCGCGGTCGCCAGCACCATGTCGTTCATCGTGATGCCCAACGCCTTGGCGGTCGCCTTGACGTCGGGCAGCGGCAGCGTCGCACTGGCGAATTGCCGCCGCGGTGACACGACGTGGTTGAGGAAGGTCGGCGGTGCGTCGAACGGGTCGGCCAGGTCGGGGTGTTTTCCGCGCTGCCGGGACCGGCGGCGGACCCGTGACAACCCCACGGCCGCGTCTTTGACCAGGCCCGGCAGCTTGGCGGCCTGCCGCGCGTGGTCGCGTCCGGCGGCGCGCAGCAGGTCGGATGTCGACGGGGTGACGCAGAATTCGTCGTCGTCCCGCTCGTCGGTCGGCCCGTCCTCGAGATCCATCGCGCGCGCCAGCAGGTTGACGGAGGCGACGCCGTCGGCCAGCGCGTGGTGGATCTTGCCGATCAGCGCGAATCGGCCGCCGGTCAGGCCCTCGGCGAAATGAAACTCCCACAGTGGGCGGCCGCGATCCAGCGGCGTGGAGGCCACCTCGCCGATGACGCCGTCGAGCTCCCGGCGGCCGCCCGGCGCGGGCACCCGCACCCGCCGCAGGTGGTAGTCCAGGTCGACCTCGCAGTTCTCCAGCCACATCGGGTGATGCAGTCGCCAGGGAATGTCGACGAGCTTGTAGCGCAACGGTTCTAGCAGATGCAGCCGTCGGCGCACGTGGTGCCGGAACGCCTCGAAGCCGAAGTCAGAGTCGCAGCTGGAGGGGTCGAGGACCGCGACTTTCAGCGTGTGCGTGTGCAGATTCGGCGTCTCGCTGTACAGCAGCATGGCGTCCATGCCGTTGAGCCTCTTCACACGCCACCTCGCCCCGCCGACGCGTCAGCCCAGAATGGGGAACCGGCGCTCGTCGGCCAGACGCTTGAGCGCGGCCTCCATCACGGCTCGCACATGCGCGTCGACCTCGTCGATGTCGGGATCGTCGCCGAAGCGGTCGGCGATGTCGATCGGCTCGAGGACCTCCGTCACGATCTTGGCCGGCAGCGGCAGATTGGGCGGGAAGATCACGCTCAGGCCGAACGGGAAACCGACGCTGATCGGCAATATGTTGATCCGGGCCTTCGTCAGTCGCAGCGTGCGCGCCAGCCAGTTGCCGCGGGTCAGGAACAACTGCGTCTCCTGGGCGCCGATGGACACGGTGGGCACGATCGGCACCCCGGCTTCGATCGCCGTCCTGACGTAGCCGGTGCGACCGTCGAAGTCGATGGTGTTCGCGCTGAAGGTGGACCGGTAGGAGTCGTAGTCGCCGCCCGGGAAGACCAGCACCACCGCACCCGAATGCAAAGCGGCGGCCGCGTTTTCGCGGCTCGCCTCGATGACCCCGAGGCGGCGCAGCCACCCGTCCAGCGGACCCATGAACAGCCCGTAATGGCCCAGGGTGTAGACGGGGCGGTCGTAGCCGAACCTCTCGTAGAAGGCCGGCGAGAAGATCAACACGTCGGGAGTGAACATGCCGCCGGAGTGATTCGACACGACGAGCGCGCCGCCGGTCGACGGGACGTTGTCGATGTTTCGCACCTCGGCGCGATACCACCGCTTGATCCACGGACCGATGGCGTTGGAGACCTGCTCGGTGAAGGCCGGATCCCACTTGGCGGTCTCGCGGTTGTCCGCCGCCGCGCCGTTGCTGCCCTTCATGGTTCGCCCTCAAGTTCCGCCGGTCGTGTGCTATTTGCTATTGCCAGCGCGATGGCGGTCCCAAACCTCAGCGCGGTTCCGACATATGCTACTCTCGATTTTGGAGAATGTCATATCCGTTTGCTGGCCCTGGTGCGCACGGGAGAAAATGACCGAAAAGGTTCTTGTCACAGGGGGATTCGGGCTCGTCGGCTCGCAGACTGTGCGCCGGCTAGTTGCCGTCGGCCATGATGTGGTGGCTACGGACCTCGGAACTCCCGCTCAGCGCAAAGCCGCGGGATCGCTACCCTCGGGCGCCGAGGCGAGCTGGGCAGACCTGACCGACCCGGACGAGGTCGCCCGTCTGGTCACCGAGGCTGCGCCAACGGTGATCATCCACCTCGCCGCGGTGATCCCGCCCTCCATCTACCGTCATCACGAGCTGGCTCGTCGCGTCAATGTCGACGCGACCGCGGCGCTGTTGCGTGCCGCAGCGTCCAGCCCCCGCCCGGTGCGGTTCATCCAGGCGTCGAGCAACGCCGTGCACGGCTCGCGCAACCCGCACCGTCATCCGGAGCTGGTCCGCGCTGACACCCCGGTCGCGCCGTCGGATGTGTACGGAGCGCACAAGGCCGAGGCCGAGCGCCTGGTCCAGGACTCGGGTCTGGAGTGGGTGATCCTTCGTCTCGCCGGCGTGATGAGCGTCGATCTCGACGCCATGCCGCTGAACATGGATGCACCGTACTTGGAAAGCGCGCTGCCGACCGACGGACGCATTCACACCGTCGACGTCCGTGATGTGGCGCTCGCGTTCGCGACCGCCACCACGGCCGATGTTGTCGGTGAGATTCTGCTCATCGGAGGCGACGAGTCCCACCTGCTCCGACAGGGCGACGTCGGAAAGGCATTGGCCGCCACCCGGGGACTGGTCAATGCCTTGCCACCCGGGCGCCCCGGGGACCCTGAGAGTGACGAGGACTGGTACGTCACCGACTGGATGGACACCACCCGATCTCAGGGAGCCTTGAAATTCCAGCGCCACCCCTGGCCGGACATGCTCGCCGAGATGCGCGCCGCCGCCGGGTGGAAGCGCTACCCACTGCGGGTTATCTCGCCGGTCGCACGTCAGTTGTTGAAACGCCGGGCGGCGTACCGGAATTCGCCCGGCCGCTACGCCGACCCGTGGGGAGCATTCCGGGCCGAGTTCGGCGAGCCATGGCCCGACGGGAAGAGGCGCGGCGCAACGAACTAGTGGGCCAGTTCAGCTGGCGTCCAACACCAGCGGCTCGGCCATCGACGGCCGCTCGACGATCGGACTCAACTCACCGAAGAATTCGATCGCCGCAGCGATGGCATGATCGACGAAGGTCGCGAAATCCTCGAAGGCCACGCTGCCCCGGATCCAGTGCGAACGGCGTGCGACGACACCGATCCGCTGTGGATCGGACGAGCGGTGCACGATCGCGGTGACATCGCGATCCTGTCGATTCCACGTGTCGGCGCGATGCGTCAGCCAGGGGCGGTCGGAAGCGGGGAAGAAGCATGCGGGAGCAACCCGGATGAGCAACACATCGTGATGCCCGGGCGCGATCTCGAGGTGCACATGGAGCCGGCGCGGACGGGTGTTGGCGACGTAGAAGTATTCGCCATCGTGCGCGCCTCGGAAATAGCGGCTGCCGCGCGTGCGCAGATAGCGTTCGATCAGGTTTGCGCAGAGCGGCTCACTCGTCATGCAGTCCATGCTGAGGACGGTGGCTATGCGGATCCTTGAGCCGAGCGAGGCGTGACCGAAGAATCAGTTGAGAATTTGCTGAGCGGGCGGGCCCGGTCAGGGCAGAACTCGCACCGGAACGTTGGACCAGCCCGCGACGTTGGTCATGCTCACTCGTTTGCAGCCCTCCCAGATCACCTCGTAGCGGGGCATTAGGTCCAACAGTTTCTCCAGCGCAACCGCGCTCTCCAGACGGGCCAGCGCGGCACCCAGACAACTGTGCACGCCATAGCCGAAACCGAGGTTCTGCGCCTCGCCGCGGTCACGTTCGATGTCGAATTTGTCGGCGTCGCTGAAGGCCTCAGGATCGCGATTGGCTGAGCCGCCCAGCAGGAATACGGGCTTGCCCGCCGGAATCGTCACCCCATGCAGGTGAACGTCTTTGAGCGAACAGCGGACGTTGTACTGTGCCGGCGCCTCGAATCGCAACACCTCCTCGACCGCGGCTGGAACCTTCGAGCGATCGTCGAGCAGTTTCTGCCACTGGTCGGGGTTGCGAGCGAACTGCACGATCGCGTTCCCGACCAGCTTGGTGACCGTTTCGGCACCCGCGGCTCCCAGAAGCGTTGCAAAACCGGTGATTTCGATATCATCCAGCTTCGTGGTGCCGCCGTCGTCGCGTTCCACCTCGGCGGCGATCAGGCCGCTGATCATGTCGTCCTGCGGTTGCTTGCGTCGTTCCTGAATCAAGTTGTAGTAGAACGCCCCGACCGAAGTGACCGCCTCCCAATTGCTTTCGTTCATCTCGGTCTGGCCCGGCTCGCGGTGCAATGACGCGTCGACCCAGTGCCGGATCTGTTGGCGGTGTTCGGCGGGCACCCCGAGCACAGTGCTGATCACTTCGACGGGGAAAAGCGCTGAGAAGTCGGCGACCACATCGAATTGCTTGCCGTCGACCTGCCCGAGGTGGTACTCGATCAGCTCGGTGACCGTGTCTTTCAGCGCGGTGATCGCGCGTGGCGTAAATACCTTGTTGACCAGGCTGCGCATCCGCCGATGTTCCGGCGGATCCATGAAGATCATCGACTTGTTCTCCGCCGGGACCCCGCCTTTCTTGATCATGGACAGCTCGATCCCGCGCGCCGACGAATACGTTTCGAAGTCCTTGAACGCGGCGGCGACATCCTTGTGGCGGGTCAGCGCGTAGAAGTCGTGCTCCTCGCTGTAGTAGACGGGCGCCTCCTCGCGCATCCGCCGGTAGGTCGGGTACGGGTCGGTGAAGAACTCCTCCGAGAACGGGTCGAAGACCAGCTGCGCAGTCGCCATCGTCTCCTCCTCCACCGCGGCTACCTGGGTTGCTGAGCACTTGCTTAGCATCAAGCGTACCCAGCGGTCAAGGCCGAGGCAGGCCGCGCGCTAGCGTCGAATTCGACGCGGCTTTACCGATCAGGAGGGTTGACCGTGGGACTAGCGGTGCAACGGTTCGACCACATCGTGTTGAATTGCCGCGACATCGAGGCCACCGCATCGTGGTATGAGCGGGTGCTCGGCATGAGGCGAGAGACGTTCGGTCCGTCCAACAGAACCGCCCTGTGCTTCGGAGAGCAGAAGATCAACCTGCGACCGGTTGGCGCCTTGGCCGACGACCCCGACTGGGTGACCGGATCCGTCGAAGCGGCCGGTTCCGCGGACTTGTGCTTCGTCACCCGTTCCGCGCCCGACGAGATCCGGGCCCACCTCGCGCGGTGCGGAGTCGAAGTGATCTCGGGACCGGTGACCAAGGTAGGCGCATTGGGTGCGATGACGTCGCACTACTGCCGTGACGTCGACGGGAACCTCATCGAAATCGCCGTCTACTGAGCGCCTTCGAGCGGATACAGCGCGGGTAGGTTGATGACGATCGCCTCCTGCGTGCTGCGCGCAATCACGACTTCCGCCGTCGTGTTCGGATCGGGGTTCTCTTCCCGGTGCGGCAGGTATGGCGGAATGAAGACGTAGTCGCCGGGCGCGGCCGAGATGCGCACCTCCTGGACACCGTCGTGAAACACGAACTCCGGGTTGCCGCTTCTCACGTAGATCGCGGTCTCCGATTCGCCGTGATGGTGGTTGGACGAGACGGCTTCGGGCAGCGCGTGTGTCTCACCCATCCACAGCTTCTCCGCACCGACCGACTTTCCGGAGAGCGCCGCGAAGCGCCTTAATCCCTCCGACTGTGCGGTGTCGGAGCTGATGTCCGAGGCCCTGATGTGGTGTACCCGGTTGCGTGCGGGTGACGTCGTCTCGTCGAAGTCGGGATGAAATCCATCCGAGGTTGCCATCGCACCATTCTGCCTCTCGGGCATGCCGCGGCAGCCGGGCTCAGTGCGGCCTCGTAGTGAGTCGCTCGGCGAGCTCGCGCATGTCGCGGACCACCAGGTCTGGCTGCGGCAGGCCGTCAACCGGCAGCGGTGGGTTGCCCGGGCGCGCAATGAGGGCGCCGCTGAAACCGACGTTTTGCGCGCCGAGGGTATCCCACACGTGGGCGGCCACCATCATGCAATCCGTGGGAGCGACCCCGAGCGTTTCGCACACGTACCGATACACAACCGGAGACGGCTTGAAGGCGCGGCGGGCGTCCACGCTCAACTGTCGTTCGAAGAACCCAGCCAGTCCCGAATTCTGCAGCGCAGTCGGTCCGTCCGGGTTGGGCGGTGAATTAGTCAGGGTGACCAGTCGAAAACCATTGTCGCGCAACCCGGCAAGGCCCTCGGCCGCATCTGGGTGCGGCGGCATCGAGAGCAGGCCCGACTTCAGGCGGAGCAGATCGTCGTCGGTGACATCCACCTCGTAAATGTCACCCAGCATGCGCAGCACCCCCTGGGCGAGGGAGGCGAAGTTCACGTAGTTCTCCGCCAACGTCGCGGCCATCGAGTACATGACGAGCTGTCCAAACCATTCGCGGAGCACCCGCGCGTCGCCGAACAAGTCCGTGAAAACCGGTGCTAGGGAATCGATATCGACCAGCGTCTCGTTCACGTCGAATACGAGGACGGACGGCGGGTGCTCTGGGTTCATGCCGGCTGATGGTTGCGTTCTTGGACCACCCACCCATTGCCGTCGGGGTCGCGGAAATCGGCAAAGCTGGCGTAATCGGCGCGTTCGGGATCAACGCCGGGGAGGAATCCGCCTCGCCAGCCGCCGTCGGTGTTCTTGTGGCGGATGTCGCTGACGGTCACCCCGCGATCGGCTAGTTCCGAGCAGCAGCTCTCGATGTCGGAGACCACCAGATACAGACCGTGCACCGAGCCCGGAGGCGCGTCGGTCAGGCCGGCACCGAACTGGATGGAGGTGTGAGATCCCTGGGGCGTCAGCTGGACGACCCGGAAACTGGGTGCGGGTGCGTAGTCGACATCGAGGTTGAAGCCGACCTGGTCTCGGTAGAAACGCAACGAGCGATCGGGATCCGACACCGGCAGGACGACGACCTCGAGCAGCGCTTTCATCGCCTGCCTCCGGTGGGTGTCTTACCGAGCACCTCGTCGGTGTCGAGGCCTCGGTCGACACCATGGGGAATGACGGTTTGGCCGGGCTCGAGCTGCAGCTGTTTGTCATCGAGATACACGTCGATCTTGTCGGGCTCGAAGGACACCAGATTGGTTACCCGCCCCACTTCGGGCCAGGCGTTGATGTAGGACCATGCGGCGCGCTTGTGGCCGCCGATGTCGTAGTAGGAACAGATCCCCTTGTAGGGGCAAAACGTCTGTATATCAATGAGTTTGAGGGCGGCTTCGTCGATGTCCTCGCGCGGGACATACCACCGGGGTGCAAAGCCCGATTCATACAGCGCCAGTGGGTTCTTCGTGTCGGCGATCACCTGCTCGCCATCCTGCACAACGAGATGCCGTGAGGTAGAGCGGATGTCGATGCGGTGATAGGCATCGGCGGCGTGCCCGACGATGCGTTCGTCCTCTTCGTAGAAGGCGTCCATGGCGCGCCAGGCGAAGGCCAGCCGCCCGTCCAGCACGGCCGCGTGTTGCGGCAAGCCGGTGTGTTGCCAGGCGGCATGGTTGGCCTCTCGCTGCGCAACCTTGACGGTGAACCACTTCGTGTCGCCGAGGTCGTGGTGTTGAGTGACCCGGTCCTCGTCGACGAGGATGTCCGGTTCGACATCGCCGTGCGGGAAATAAGCCACCGGGTAACGCCCCGGCTCGTGAAGCAGGACGACGTCCTCGCTGTCGGCGACCCACTTGTCAGCGAAGCGCACCCGCATGCGGCGGCGCAACGGCTCCGCATACAGCAGGCGCGGCGGCAACGGCTGGTCGATGAGGAAGTGTCCGATCGAACTCGTGGCCAGCGGGCCTTGTTGCCATGCCAAACCCATCGTCCAGTCCTCCCTGTTGCGAATTTCCCACCAGCGGCGGCCGGCGTCAGTTCATGACAACGACCATCTTTCCGCCGGCTTCCCCCGCCTCCATGACTCGATGCGCTTCATGAATTTGATCGAAAGAGAAGACGCGCGCCGGCTTTGCCTCGAGCCTTCCGTCGGCCACCTGCCGTGCGATGTCTTGCAGCGGCACGTCAGAAAGCGGGAAGCCGGGAGTCCCGAACACAAAGCTGCCGAAGAAGTTCATGTTCACCCCGCTGGGCATGCGGAGCAGCGGGTTGAAGTCCCCGATGGGGTCAAGTCCGCCCAACCATCCCGCCAGACACGCCGAGCCGCCGCGGCGCAACATGTCGAGGGAGTCGAGGATGGTGCTGTTGCCCACCAGGTCGAGGACGGCGTCGATCTGCTTTGATTCGGCGATGTGGCCCGCCAGGTCGGATCGCTCCAATTCGACGCGCGCGGCGCCCAAATTCTGCAGCACGGAAATGCGCTTGGAGCTGCGCGTCGTCGCGATGACACGCGCCCCGGCGGCGACCGCCATCTTGAGCGCGGCCTGGCCGAACGATGACGTGGCGCCGCGCAGTACGAGGGTCTGTCCGGCCGCGAGGCTGAGGTTGCGGAACAGACACGTCCAAGCCGTGGCGTAGGTTTCAGGCAGCGCCGCCAAATCGGACCAGGGCAGATCGGATTCGATGAGCGCGACGTTGGCCGCGCGCACTCGGGTGTATTCGGCATAGCTGCCGTTGATGGTTCGCCCCAGGCCGCCCATCAGCGCCGCCACCTTAGCGCCGACCGGAAACTCCCCTCCCGGACACGAATCGACCGTGCCAACGCATTCGATGCCGCTGACCTCCGCGGCTTCCGCCCATTCCCCTCGTCGCATGTGCATCTCGGCGTGGTTGACACCGAACCCTTGCACCTTGATCACGACCTCGCCGTCCTTGGGCAGCGGCTTGGGGATGTCCGTGTAGACCAGGCTGTCGAGGCCGCCGAAGCCGTTCAGGATGATCGCGCGCATGGCGTCCCCGCCAGGCTGTTCGCGCACTACCGTGGGCGCCGTGGGCAGTGGGGCCATCACCCTGTCTCATTTCCAAATCGTTAGTCGGGCTTCGGATATTGGGTCGCGAGAGCCGCAGTGCGGCAGTTAGATTACCACCGTCGGCGCCGACTTAATGGGTCGCTTAACCCAATATTATGGGCGGAATCACCCAGATTTGTCTAGGCCGTTCGCCGCCGTTGCCCCACGCCGGTACCCCGCCCTCCTGGGCCGGCCAACATAATGGATGCGGCAGTGGGCCCGAATGAGGCGGGAGGAAACTGTGGCAGTGCGACAAACCACCCCCGAAAGGGTCAGGCAGTTTTCCGACGGCGTATTCGCGGTGCTCATCACCATCCTGGTCCTCGAACTCAAGCCACCGTCCGCCCACAGCTTCAGTGCCCTGTTGCCGCTTTGGCCCACGGGTCTGAGCTATGTGGTCAGCTATCTCTTCATCGCGATCGTTTGGGTCAATCACCATCACCTGTTCAACTACGCGGAGACCGCGACCCCACGACTGGTGTGGTCGAACTTCGCGCATCTTTTCTCGGTGTCGCTGATCCCGTTTACCACCGAATGGATCGCCGATAGCAGGCTGGCCGCCGCGCCCGTGGCACTGTATGCGGGCGTCTTCGTCCTCGTGAACGTCACCTACGTCGCACTGTGTTGGGAGGCCGTCGATCGGCCTGCCCACGAGGACGTATCCGACCTCATGCGGCGGATGCTGCGAATGAGATCGGTCATTACGATCGGTGTCTTCACCGCGGCGGCGGTGATCGCACTGAGATGGCCGGTGGCGGGTATGGCCCTGATTGCCCTATGTCTCATCGGCTACCTACGACCGGACATTCCCACACCGAAAAGCGCTGCGGGCGAAGGACGCTGACATCGGACGGCGAGCGTGGCGCGGCCGCTCACGATTTGCGTCTGCGCCGCGCCGTGGTCGATCGCCTCTTACGAGGGCCGGCGGTAGCCGCGAAGGACCGCACGTAGTCCACGGCCGCATTGACGGTCGCCCGCAGTGGTTCCGCGTCACCGGTGGCATGGGTGAGCATGGCACCACCCTGGTGCGCGACGACCAGCGACACGGCCAGGTGTCGCGGGTCGGCCTCGGAGCGCAGATCGCCACGGCGCCGCATCGCCGTCAGGCCCGTCTGGAATAGCTCAAGCCACGCGTCGTACCCGTCCGCGAGGTCGTCGCGAATTTCGTCGTCGGCGTCGATGAGCTCGCCGGCCAGCGAGCCGTAGACGCACCCGCCCCGGCGGTAGACGGTGTCGATGTCGGCCACACATCCGTCGGCCCACGCCTGCAACGCCTCGAAACTGTCGAGCGCGCCGAGCTGAGCTCGGGTGTGAAAAGCCATCACATCGTCGCGTCGCGCGGCGATGACTTGGCGGGTCAAATCGCGTTTGTCACGGAAATAGTGCGAGATCTGCGACCCGCCGACCCCTGCGGCGTTTCGCACCTCGTCGATGCTGGTGTTGGCAACGCCCCGCTCGAACATGAGCCCGGCGGCGACGCCGACGATGCGGGTCCGGGTCGCCAGTCCCTTGCGGGTGAATCTCGGTGTGCAGTCCGGGTTTTCGGCGTGCCGCGGCATCGGTGAGCCGGCCTATGTCGTGCGGCGCCGACCCCGGGGACGCCGCGGGGGACGTGGGGCTCTTTCGACGGGATCGGTGGCGAACATCCGCAGATAGTTGACGGCGAACCGCGTCGCATCGGCGTGCGGCCACTCCGCTCGATAGGTAAACGCCAAAGTGCCGCCGCCCTGGTGAGCGCCGACGATGACCAAGGCCAACTGCCGAGGATCGGCGCTCGGGCCGAGAACCCGGCGATCTTTCATTCGCTGGATGGCCGCTTCGAGCAACTCGACCCACTGCCAGTACCCCGCGGCCAACGTGGCGCGAGTAGCGTCGTCGGACTTCGCCAGCTGCGCGGCCAGGGCGTGGTAAGTCGGTGTGCCACCGGCGGTTCCGATGCGGCGTAGGTAACGCATGTTGAGATCGATCCACCGTTCGAAGTCGTCGAACGAGTCGAGGTCGCCGAGCTTGGGCTGGCGATGGAAGTCCAGAACCACGCCGATCTGGCGCCTGACGACCGCGCGAATCAGCGCGCTTTTGTCGGCGAAATAGTGAGCAAGCTGGGAACCACTGACCGACGCGGCCCTGCGCACGTTCTCCATGTTCGAGGCCGACAGTCCCTGGGTGACGATTAGCTCGGCGGCGGCCTGCACGATCCTGTCGCGGGTGGCACGCCCCTTGGCGGTCAACCGTTGTCCGTCCTGAACATCGGGATGGGCCATGGCGTCAGGCTAACCTGCGAGTGCCTCCAATTATGGGATATCCAGCCCATTGCTGGGGTGCGCCGTCGGCGCGCCTCGTCAGTTGGACAGGTGCTTGGTGAGGAAGTTGCGGATCAGCTCGGCGACGTCGTCTAGTGCCGACTCGAGCAAGAAATGGCCGCCGTCGAGCAAATGGATTTCGGCGTCGGGAAGGTCATCGGCGAACGCCTCGGCGCCGGCCGGGCCGAAGATTTCGTCACCGCGACCCCACACGGCCAACAGCGGCACGCGGCTCGCCCGGAAATATTCGTGCACGCGAGGGTATAGCGGCACGTTGGTGGCATAGTCTCGCAGCAGTTTTAGCTGCACCAGGTCGTTGCCGGGCCGGGATATCAGCGCGTAGTCGTGATACCAGGACTCCGGGTCGACCAGCGTCTCGTCGGCGACGCCGGTGAGGTATTGCCACCGCGTGGCCTCCAAGGTGAGGAATTGCCGTACTGGTGCCTCGGTCTCGGCCGTCGGTTGATGTTGGTAGGCCTGCACGACCTTCCAGAAGCTCTCGACGAACCCGGCGTCGTACGCGTTGCCATTTTGGGTGATGATCGCGGTGATGGCGGACGGCTCGCGAAGCGCCAGTCGCCAGCCGATGGGGGCGCCATAGTCCTGCACGTACATCGCGTACCGATCGATGCCCAAGCTCTGCAACAGGCCCGCGGTCAGGTCGGTGAGCGCATCGAAGGTGTAATCGAACTCCTCGACGCCGGGCGCGTCCGAGAGCCCAAAGCCCAGGTGGTCCGGGGCGATCACGCGATAGCGGTCGGCGAGCGCCGGAATCAGGTGCCGATACATGTAGGAGCTGGTCGGAAATCCGTGCAACAGGACCAGCACCGGCGCGCCAGCGTCGCCGGCTTCGCGAAAGAACAGCCGACGGCCGTCGACGGTGGTGTAACGATGATGAACTGCCGGCATGGGATACCTCCTGCACCACGGGTTTCGAGGCTTCCAGCGCCACGACCGCGGCGCTGTCGTTCGGGCCTTTGCAGTTTTGGGATGTGCATCCCAGTATGCATCAAAATCAGCGGGCCGCAATAGGCCCCGAAGGCGTTGACCGCTCGGCGGGCGGGGAATATTGTGGGTCAGCTATCCCAATAGCTTCGCCGGCGTGAGCACGAGGAGACGTGGTGGGCAAGCTTGTCTCGGTCAACGTGGGCATGCCCAAGAACGTGCAATGGCGGGACAAGACCGTGTACACCGGGATATGGAAAACCCCGGTCGAAGGCCCCGTCATGGTTCGCCGCACCAACATCGACGGCGACGGGCAGGGCGACTTGGCCGGCCACGGCGGCGAGCAACGCGCCGTCATGGTGTACCAAACGGAGTCCTACGAATTCTGGAAGACCTACCTGAATCGCGAAGACCTGGCGCCCGGTCATTTCGGAGAAAATTTCACCATTACCGGACTATCCGACGACGAAGTCTGCATCGGTGACCGCTACCAAATCGGTGAGGCGGAGTTCGAGGTCACCCAGCCGCGTGTCACGTGCTTTCGGGTCGGACTGCGCCTCAACGATCCGGAGATGCCCAATCTGCTTGTGTCGCAGCATCGCCCGGGATTCTACTTCCGCGTCATCACCGAGGGCCATGTCCGTGCCGGTGACGACATCGTGCGGGTCCGGCGCGGCCGCCACGAACTCAGCGTTGCCGACGTCGACGCGTTGTTGTATCTGCCGAACCGCAACATCGAACAGCTGCACAAGGTAGTTGACGTTCCGGCGCTCAGCCCCGGCTGGCAGCAGTCATTCCGCGACATGCTTCGTGAGGGCCTAGCGACCGAGACCGCACCCCCGGTCGGAATCGAGCCGGGATGGGACGGCTTTCGCCCGCTTCGGGTCAGCGCGATAACCCGGGAAAGCCCGCAGGTCATGTCGATCCGTCTGCAAGCCGACGACGGCGGTTCGCTGCCCCGACCGCTTCCCGGCCAGTACCTGACCGTGCGAGTCCCGGGCGCCGCCAAGCCGACGCCGATGCGCAGCTACTCCCTCTCGGGGGACCCCAGCACCGGGGACTACCGCATCAGTGTCAAGCGCGAAGATCACGGCGTGGTGAGCCGCTGGCTGCACGCCCACGTCCAGCCCGGGTCCGTCGTCGAGGCCGCCGCGCCGCGCGGCGACTTCTATCTGACCGAGGAAAGCAATCCGGTGGTCCTGATTTCGGCGGGAATCGGCATCACGCCGGTATTGGCGATGTTGCATACCCTGTCGGCTGCCCGCAGTAGCCGCGACGTCTGGTGGCTGCACACCACCCGCAGCCACGAAACCCTGGCCTTTGCAACGGAAGTCACGACCCTCGTCAAGTCGTTGCCGCACGCCCGCCAGTTGGTGTTCTACACGCAGACGCAGGGACGTCCGGATGCGGCGACCATCGCATCGCTAGGGCTGCCGACCGATGCTGCGGTATATCTCTGTGGTCCAACACAATTCATGTCGGACACGCGCGACGCCCTCACCGCAGCCGGGCTCGATCCGGCACGCATGCACAGCGAGTTGTTCGGTGCGCTACCGCCGATCAACCCCGGCATCGTTGCGGGGGCCGAGCGCAAACCGCCGCACCCGCCCGCGGGACCGCCAGGCACCGGACCGTCGATCACCTTCTCGCGCAGCGGGCTCACCGTCAACTGGTCCGCCGACTACGCCAATATCCTGGACTTGGCCGAGGCCTGCGATGTGCCAAGCCGATTCTCGTGCCGAAGCGGCGTCTGCCATGTGTGTGAGACACCAGTGGTCGCCGGGACGACAACATACGTCCAGGCGCCGTTGGAGCCGCCGGGACAGGGAAGGGTCCTCATTTGCTCGGCGGCTCCAGAAAGCGACCTCGTCCTCGACCTTTAGCCACGAAAGCCTAGAGTTCGACAGTTAATGGCGAGACTCAAGAACATCGCGGCCGGGCTGCTGTGCGCCGCGGGGCTCCCGGCGCTAACGCGGCGGCGACACCGCGACGCGCTTGGCGTCGTGATGTTCCACGGCGTCGAAGACGAACCGCTGTCGCCGTCCTGCTGGCATGTGCTCGGCGCGGCGCAGTACCGCCGTCGACTGGAATACCTCCGCGAGCACTTCAACGTCCTCCCGCTCGAGGAGGCGCTCGATCGTCTGGCGGCGGGGACGCTGCCGCCGCGCGCCATGGCGATCACGTTCGACGACGGCACCCGCAACCTCGCCACCCACGCGGTCCCGGTGCTGCGCGAGTTGAAGTTGCCCGCGGCGGTGTTTCTGGCGACCGGCCCGATGGGCGGCGACGAAACCCTGTGGCCCGACCGGCTTTGGCTGGCGGTCGCCCGCACCACCGCGAGCGAGGTCGATCTGGCGGCGCTGGGTCTGGGCGCTCGTTCGCTCGCCGACGCCACCAACCGCGGCAAGGTTTACGCTGCCGCAGTCGAACGGTTGAAAGACCTGCCCGACGTGCAGCGGATGACGGTGCTGGACGAGATTCTCGACGCGCTGGGCTACCGCAACAGCGGGGATGGGGGTCCCTTCCGGATGCTTTCGTGGCACGAAGCGCGGGAGATGGCCGGCGACGGCCTGGTGGCCCTGTATCCGCACTCGGTGACCCACCCGATTCTCGCCCGCTGCGGCGACGACAAGCTCGAGCGGGAGATCACGGATTCCTGTGCGGTGTTGGAGCGTGAGACGGGCCGGGCGCCAACAATTTTCGCTTACCCCAACGGCCGGCCACGGGATTTCGACGACCGCGCCAAAGACGTGCTGCGCCGCCGCGGCGTCCGCTTTGCGTTGTCGACCACACCGGGATTCGCCGACCGTCGCTGCGACCCGCTGGCCTTGCCGCGGTTGGCGGTGGGCAGTGATTCGTCGTTCGACTACTTCCGGCTCATGGTTTCCGGCGGGCTGCCGCGCCGGGGCGTCGGCCGAGGGATGGCCGCCGCCGGCTGAGCGGCCGGCGTCACCGTGTCGCGGCGGCGAGCCACAAGTCGTGCAGCGCCTCGCGCCAGCGGACGATGTCGAACTCGCCGGCACGCGCGTGGGCGGCCGCGGCGAGGCGGTCGCGCAACGCGGCATCGGCGATCAGGGATTGCAGCGCCTCGGCCAACTGGCGTGGATCGCCAGGGCTGACCAGCACACCGTTTTCCCCGTCGATAATCACTTCCGGAATCGCGCCCACCGCCGTGGTCACCGGGACCAGGCCGTTGGCCATCGCCTCCAGCACCGCCATTGGAAGGCCCTCGCTGTAGCTGGGCAACACGAAGATCGCCGACTCGGCCAGCAGCCGGTCCCTCTCGACCGGGTCCACCCAGCCGACGACGTCCACGGTGTCGTCGAGTGCGCTGGTGCGGACGAACTCGCGCACCTCGTCTACCTCGCCGTCGCCGGCCAGCGTGACCCGCAGGTCGGCCCGAATATCGTTGGGCAGCATGCCGATCGCACGAACCAGGTCGTAGCTTCCCTTGTTGGGGCCCAACCTGCCCAGCGACACCACCCGTAGCGGCCGGCCGGGGCGCGGCGCCGGCGCGATCGCGGGCATCACCACGGGGTTGTAGAGGACTCGGGTGTTGGACTCGTCGAATCCGAGGCGCACACACGACTCCCTGAGATGGGATTGACCGAGCACCACCGAATAGTCGGCGTGCAGCGCCGCGCGCACGGCGCGGCGCAGGAGCGGCGGCAGCTCGTCGAGCCAGGTGAAAAAGTGCGAGCTGTGGCAGTGGACAATGGTCGGGACGCCGCGCAGCCGAGCGATGAACAACGGTACGGCCTTGCGAACGACGCTGCCGCGCAAGGAAAAATGGGCGTGCAGCACGTCGGCGGAGCCAAGAAGCAGGAGCGTGGATGCCTTGAGAATGCCCGTCACTCCCGTCCACAGCCGCGCCCCCAGCGCGGCATCGATGTAGGTGGGCACGAGGTTGACCAGAAACCGTTGGTCCGTGTCTTCGCTCAGCAATCGCATCACCGTCGCCATCCCGCCGCGGCTGTTGGGCCCGGCCGGTGCGTTCCCGATCGTCAGCACCCGGATCGGATAGCGTTGCTGGCGCGCCATTACGGGCCGAGTGCGACCGATGCCTCGGCGGTGTAGCACAGGAACGTCAGGGTCTCCTGCAGGTATAGCTGCACGGTGTCGGCGTCGTGACTGCTGTAGCCGATGGCGACGTCGGTCCCCAGTTGCAGGTCGAAATCTCCACCGCGAGTGGTCAAGACGAAGGCGCCGTCGATGGCCGGCGCCCAGATGATGTCGCCGTCAACCAACCGGTTCAGGTGCTCGCGGATCGGATATCCGTGTTCGGTGGTCTCGCTGACCTTCGTGTAGACGCCGGCGGAGAGCAGCACCGAGTAGGGGCCGTCGACACCGGCGAGCCGCAGTTCGGTCAACGCCTGCGAGATGGCATCCGGCATGTCTCGAGGGTCCTCGGGCAATGTCAGCGGCTTGTTGGAGCTGGCGCTGCGGATGCCCTCGATCGACGCGGCGGCGTAGCCCTCGAAGATGGTGCGGTCCTCGACGAACGCCAGCTTCTTGGCGGCTTCCTTGACCGGGTCCCAGTCGGAGTCGTTGGCGCCACGCTCCACATCGTCGATCTCGGAGCGAGACAACGTGAACGGAACCCGCAGCCGGACAAGGGGTTTGCTGGCGCGAAGGTGCGCGACCACACCGTCGGTGGGCGCTTTGACGTCGATCAGCCGACCGGTGCTGACCGCCGCGGTGACTGGCCCGCCGGGCTCGCTGACGTCGACCACCCGGCGCCCGGCGATATGCCGTTTGAACGTGCGCGTCGCCTCCAGTTCGATTTCGGCCCAAGCGACGTCGGTGACCGGTGCCAGGTCGCGGTAAAGGTTGTTGATCATCCGGTGGGTCCTTTCATGCTGCCGATCGAAAGTGAGCCATTGGAGGCTGGGTCAGGTAAAGATGTGACGGGTCGTTCCGTCGCCAGCGTGGCGGGCAGCGGTGGCGGGTCGTCGAGGAAATCCACGGTGGGGGAGAAGAATAGGCCGCCTGTGACCGCGGTGGAGAAATCCAGGATGCGGTCGGTGTTGCCCGGCGGATCCCCGAGGAACATGTTGCGCAGCATCCGTTCGGTGACCTCGGGGGTGCGCGAATAGCCGATGAAGTACGTGCCGTACTCGTCCTTGCCGAGTTCACCGAACGGCATGTTGTGCCGCACGATCTTCAGTTCGGTGCCGTCGTCGTCTTCGATCACGTTCAGCGCGATGTGCGAGTTCGGTGGCTTGACGTCATCGTCGAGCTCGATGTCTTCGAGCTTGGTGCGACCGATCACGTGCTCCTGCTCGGTGACCGACAGCGAGTCCCACGACGGCATGTCGTGCACGTACTTCTGCACGTGGACGTAGCACGAGCCGGCGAAGTCGGGGTCCTCGTCGCCGATGGCGGTGGCGCTGACGGCGATTGGGCCATCCGGATTTTCGGTGCCGTCGACGAAGCCGAGCAGGTCGCGGTTGTCGAAGAACCGAAAGCCGTGGACCTCGTCGACGACGGTGACCGCACCCGCCATCGACTTGAGGATGCGCCCGGCCAACTCGAAACACACGTCCATCGATTCGGCCCGAATGTGAAACAGCAGATCACCGGGCGTGGCCGGGGCGGTGTGCTGCGGGCCGGTCAGCTCGATGAAGGTATGCAGTTCGGCGGGCTTTTTTGCCAAGGGAGGCCCGCCGAACAACCGGTCCCAGGCGTTGGAGCCGATCGAGGCGACGACCGACAAGCGTTTCGTCGGATCGCGGAAGCCGATGGCGCGCACCAGCCCGGACAGATCCGGCAGCGCGTCGTGCACGGTCGCTTCGCCGCCGTCGTCGATGGTGACCACGAGGAAGATGGCCGCGGGCGTCAACGGCGCAAGGATGGGCTGCGGCTGTACCGGAGGCACATGGGCGACCCTATCGGGAACTGCGCCGTCGCCGACAGCCATGATGTTCAACATGTCGGCCAGTGCCGCAGGCCTCTGCGAATTCATCGATGCCTCCCCGTCGCCGTTTCATGTGTGCGCCACCGTGGCCGGGCGGTTGGTCGACGCCGGATACACCGAACTGAACGAAGCCGACAGCTGGCCGTCGCAACCCGGTCGCTACTTCACCGTCCGCGCCAGTTCCCTGGTCGCCTGGAACTCGGGCGGCGCCGACGGGCCTTTCCGGATCGTCGGTGCCCACACGGACAGCCCGAACCTACGGGTCAAGCAGCATCCGGATCGCGTGGTCGCCGGCTGGCGGGTGGTTGCGCTGGAGCCGTACGGGGGCGCATGGCTCAATTCCTGGCTGGACCGAGACCTGGGCATCAGCGGGCGATTGTCGGTCCGCGACGGCGACCGGGCCGTGCAGCGGCTGGTGCGGATCGACGATCCGATCCTGCGGGTGCCGCAGCTGGCCATCCACCTGGCCGAGGACCGCAAGTCGCTCACGCTGGACCCGCAACGACACGTCAACGCGGTATGGGGAGTTGGCGGCGGCGCCGCGTCCTTCGTCGATTACGTCGCCGAGCGCTCGGGGGTGGCCGCGGTCGACGTGCTGTCGGCCGACCTGATGACACACGACCTGACCCCGTCCGCGGTGATCGGTGCGGACGGCGACCTGGTGAGCGCGCCGCGGTTGGACAACCAGGCCAGTTGCTACGCGGGCATGGAGGCCCTGCTGGCCGCGGAGCCGCGCGGTTTCGTCCCGGTGCTGGTGCTCTTCGACCACGAGGAGGTCGGTTCGTCCTCCGACCGCGGCGCGCAATCCAACCTGCTGAGCACCGTTTTGGAACGGATCGTGCTCGCGGCCGGCGGCGGCCGGGAAGACTATTTGCGGCGCCTGCCGGCGTCGCTGCTGGCCTCGGCCGACATGGCGCACGCCACCCACCCCAACTACCCGGAGCGGCACGAGCCGGGTCATCCGATCGACGTCAACGGCGGACCGGTGCTCAAAGTGCATCCCAATCTGCGCTACGCCACCGACGGACGCACGGCCGCGGCGTTCGCGCTGGCGTGCCGGCAAGCCGGTGTGGGGCTGCAGCGCTACGAACATCGCGCCGACCTGCCGTGCGGGTCGACCATCGGGCCGCTGGCGTCGGCGCGGACCGGCATCCCCACCGTCGACGTCGGCGCTGCCCAGCTCGCGATGCACTCGGCGCGCGAGTTGATGGGGGCGCAGGATGTGGCCGCGTATTCGGCCGCACTGCAAGCGTTTTTGTCGCCGCGCTGACCTACGATCCGGGCATGACCTTCAACGTAGAAATGGTCACCTTCGACTGCGGCGACCCCGCGAGCCTGGCCGGCTGGTGGGCCGAGCAGTTCGGTGGCAAGACACACGTCATCCTCGCCGACGAGTTCACCGCCGTGACCTTCCCCGAAGGGCTGCGGCTCGGGTTCCAGAAAGTGCCCGATCCCACCCCGGGAAAGAACCGGGTACACCTCGATTTGAGTGCGGCCGACATCGACGCCGAGGTATCGCGGCTGACGGCGGCCGGGGCCAAGGAGGTCGGCCGGCACAAGTTCGGCGAGAACTTCCGCTGGGTGGTGCTGGCCGACCCCGAGGGCAACGTTTTCTGCATCGTCGGCAATCCCGCCCTCTAGGCGGGCCGCCGCGCGTCAGCGCTGATCGAGGAAGAGCGGGTCGTAGCGGATGACGTTCTCCACGACCATCCCGTCGCGGCTGCGGACACGGTCGAGGCCGCGAATCCGGAACGGTCCGGCGGGGCCGGTGCCTTCACCGACGTAGTGCAAGTACACCAGTTCCTCGCCCTCGGCGGGACCGGGAACGGTTGCGCTGTCGATGAGCTCCAGCTTCAAATCCGGTGCGGCGTCCAGTATTTCGGCGATCTTCGCCGTGTACGCCTCGACTCCCCGCACCGGCTCCGGGTCACCCGGCCAGTAGCCGACGATGTCGTCGGCCAGAATGTCGAAGCCGCGCGACATGGTGGGCGCGGCCCAGTACGCGGCCCACAGCTCCGCACTGAACTTCGGGGCAGCGGTCTTGACGTCGGTCATGGTTCCTCCCTGGGTAAGGCGCTTCGATCGAGCGCGTTAAGGCAAGCGTGTCCGTCGCCGTGCGGCGGCACAATTACCTCGGAGGTCATCGCCGCGGTGCGCGCGGCGTGGTTACCGTTGCTTCGTGAGCGATGCCGCGGTGGGTGTCCTGTTGCGCGAATGGCGGGCTCGCCGCCGGGTGAGTCAGCTCGATCTGTCGCTGAGCGTGGGTGTGTCGGCGCGGCATCTGAGCTTCATCGAGACCGGGCGTTCGCGGCCCAGTCCCGAGATGGTCCTCGCGCTCGCCGAGGGCCTCGACGTTCCGTTGCGGGAGCGCAACTCGCTGCTGCTCGCCGCCGGGTTCGCGCCGCGCTACTCCTCGCGCCCGCTCGAGGATGCCGCGCTGTCCCCGGCCCGCGATGCCGTCCAGCGCCTGCTCGACGCGCACGACCCCTACCCGGGCGTCGTCATCGACCGGTGCTGGAACATCGTCGGGACCAATGCGGCGGCGTCCGCGCTGACGGCTGGGCTGCCCGAGCATCTGCTCGGCCCGCCGGCCAACGTGTATCGGCTATGCCTGCATCCCGACGGTCTCGCCAACCGGACCCTGAATTTCGACGAATGGGCGGGCTACCTGCTGAGCCAGCTGCGACGCACGATCGCACTCACCGGCGACCCGACGTTGCAGGCGATCGACGAGGAGGTGCGCGGATACCCGGGCGTCGCGGCCGCCGCCACAGCGCGCGGCATGCCCGCCGACAACGCCTCGCTGCTGATTCCCTTCGTGCTCGACGCCGGCGGCGGAGAGCGGCTGTCGATGTTCACGACGCTCACGACGTTCGGAACCCCGCTCGACGTCACCCTCGCCGAACTCGCCGTCGAGCTGTTCTACCCGGCGGACCCGGAAAGCGCACGCATGCTCCGCGGCGACTAACTCTTAGACTGTTGCCGTGACGACCGCGCGCATCCAGGCGATTGACACCGTCGAGCACGCCGCGACCACTCCCGATCAGCCGCAACCCTTTCACGAGCTCGGCCTCAAAGACGACGAGTACCAGCGGATACGCGAGATCCTGGGCCGCCGGCCCACCGACACCGAGCTGGCGATGTACTCGGTGATGTGGAGCGAGCACTGCTCGTACAAGTCCTCCAAAGTTCACCTGCGCTACTTCGGTGAGACCACGACCGACGAGATGCGCGCCGGCATGCTGGCCGGGATCGGGGAGAACGCCGGGGTCGTCGATATCGGCGACGGCTGGGCGGTGACCTTCAAGGTGGAATCGCACAACCACCCGTCGTACGTCGAGCCCTACCAAGGCGCCGCGACAGGCGTCGGGGGCATCGTCCGCGACATCATGGCCATGGGCGCACGGCCCGTCGCGGTGATGGACCAGCTTCGATTCGGCGCCGCCGACGCGCCCGACACCCGCCGCGTGCTCGACGGCGTGGTTCGCGGCATCGGCGGCTACGGAAACTCGTTGGGCCTGCCCAACATCGGCGGCGAGACCGTGTTCGACGCCTCGTATGCGGGCAACCCGCTGGTCAACGCGCTGTGCGTCGGCGCGCTGCGCAAAGAGGATCTACACCTGGCCTTCGCATCCGGAACAGGAAACAAGATCATCCTGTTCGGCGCGCGCACCGGCCTCGACGGCATCGGCGGCGTGTCGGTGTTGGCGTCGGAAACCTTCGGCGGCGACGAGGGCGGGGGCCCCGGCCGCAAGAAGCTGCCCTCGGTGCAGGTCGGCGACCCGTTCACCGAGAAGGTGCTCATCGAGTGCTGCCTCGAGCTGTACGCGGGCGGTCTGGTGATCGGCATCCAGGACCTTGGCGGGGCCGGATTGTCCTGCGCCACATCGGAACTCGCATCGGCCGGCGACGGCGGCATGCGGGTCGAGCTGGACAACGTGCCGCTGCGGGCCGCCAACATGACGCCCGCCGAGATTCTGTCCAGCGAATCGCAGGAGCGGATGTGCGCGGTGGTCGCGCCGGAGAATGTCGACGCGTTCCTCGCGGTCTGCCGCAAGTGGGAGGTGCTGGCCACCGTCATCGGCGAGGTCACCGACGGCGACCGGCTGCAGATCACCTGGCACGGCGAGACGGTGGTCGACGTTCCACCGCGCACCGTCGCCCACGAAGGCCCGGTGTATCGGCGCCCCGTCACCCGCCCCGAATCGCAGGACGCGTTGAACGCCGACACGTCGAGCGGGCTGCCGCGGCCGGCCACCGGCGACGAGCTGCGCGCGACTTTGCTTGCGCTGCTGGGCAGTCCGCACCTGTGCAGCCGCGCGTTCATCACCGAGCAGTACGACCGGTACGTGCGCGGGAACACCGTGTTGGCCGAGCACGCCGACGGCGGCGTGCTGCGCATCGACGAGACGACCGGCCGCGGCATCGCGGTATCGACCGATGCCTCGGGGCGCTACACGCTGCTTGACCCGTACGTCGGCGCCCAGCTGGCGCTGGCCGAGGCGTACCGCAACGTCGCCGTCACCGGTGCGACGCCGGTCGCGGTGACCAACTGCCTCAACTTCGGCTCGCCCGAGGACCCCGGCGTGATGTGGCAATTCGCACAGGCGGTGCGTGGTCTGGCGGATGGCTGTGCGGCCCTGGGGATTCCGGTCACCGGCGGCAACGTCAGCTTCTACAACCAGACCGGGACGACGGCGATCCTGCCCACGCCGGTCGTCGGCGTGCTCGGTGTCTTGGATGACGTGAGCCGACGTCTCCACACGGCTTTCGGCAGCGAACCGGGAGAGACCCTGCTGCTGCTGGGCGACACGCGCGACGAATTCGACGGCTCCATCTGGGCGCAGGTGAGCGCCGACCACCTCGGCGGGCGGCCGCCGGCGGTTGACCTGGCGCGCGAGAAGCTACTGGCCGAAGTGCTCAGCTCGGCGTCGCGGGATGGGCTGGTGTCCGCCGCGCACGACCTGTCCGAGGGCGGCCTGGCGCAGGCTATCGTCGAATCGGCCCTGGCCGGTGAAACCGGTTGCCGCATAGTGCTTCCCGAGGGCGCCGATCCCTTCGTGACATTGTTTTCCGAATCGGCCGGCCGGGTGCTGGTGGCCGTGCCGCGAACCGAGGAGAGCCGGTTCCGGTCCATGTGTGAGGTGCGGGGACTGCCCGCCGTCCGCGTCGGCGTCGTCGATCAGGGCTCGGACGCCGTGGAGGTTCAGGGGCTGTTCACGGTGTCGCTTGCGGAACTGCGCGAGACCTCCGAGTCGGTGTTGCCGCGATTCTTCGGATAAGCAGGCTCCGCGCGCTGTCGTTGGCCGCCGCGCTGGTCGGCTGGAGCTTCGTCGGCCCGCGACTGCCGAATGAGCTGCGAGCGGGGCTGCAGGCCGGTGTTGCCGGTCTGCTGGTGGTCGGGACACATGCGTCGTTGGGGTTAAGCCCGCCCCGGCTGTGGTCGGGGCTGCGGCTGGGATCAGCGTCGGGTGCGGTAGCGGCGGCGGCCATCTCCGCGACGACCCCGCTGCCGCCGGTACGCCCGTCGATGGCCGCCCGCGAACTTCCCGTGCCTGCGCGGGGTTGGCTGCTGTGGCGGATACCGATCGGCACCGTCTGGGCCGAAGAGGCCGCCTTCCGCGCGGCGCTTGGCACGCTCGGTGCACGCGCCTTCGGCACGTCCGGCGGAAGGCTGTTGCAGGCCACCGCTTTTGGGCTCTCCCACATCGCGGACGTACGCGCGACGGGCGAGCCGGTGCTGCCCACCGTGCTGGTCACCGGCGTCGGGGGATGGCTGTTCGGTTGGCTGGTCGACCGTTCCGGCAGCCTCGCCGCACCAATGCTGGTGCACTTGGCCATCAACGAGGCGGGCGCCGTGGCCGTGCTGGCCGTCCAGCGGCGGTCCCGCGTGAACGGATCGGCGTAGTGGCACCCTGAGGTATGGCCGTCCGTCAGAAAGCCGATCCGGCCAAGACCCGGCAGGCCGTGTTGGCCATCGCCGAGTGGTTGCGCGACGAAACCCGTCCGGCGCCCGACCGCGATGCGCTGGCGACCGCGGTGCGCCTCACCGCACGCACCCTGGCCGCCGTGGCGCCCGGCGCCAGCGTCGAGGTACGGATCCCGCCGTTCGTCGCTGTTCAGTGCGTTGCCGGGCCCAGGCACACCCGCGGTACGCCGCCCAACGTGGTGGAGGCCGATCCACGGACATGGCTGCTGCTCGCCACGGGGATGGTGTCGCTGGCGCAGGCGAAGAGCGCCGGCCGGCTGACGCTATCGGGCTCCCGGGCAGGTGAAATCGACCACTGGCTGCCCCTGATCGCGGTCGGCTGAACGTCACCCTGAACTGCAGGTTTAGACTGAAGACATGCATTATTCGGTGCTCAACACGCGTGCTGAATTCGGCGCTGAGGCCACCGTGCCCGTAGACTCCGTTACGTCACCAACCGTTCCCCAGGGAGCCGCCGACCCGTGACCGTCCAGGAACCCCAGCAGGACCTGAACTCGCCCCGTGAAGAGTGCGGCGTATTCGGGGTCTGGGCCCCCGGCGAAGAAGTCGCCAAGCTCACGTACTACGGCTTGTACGCGCTGCAACATCGCGGCCAGGAGGCCGCGGGCATCGCTGTCGCCGACGGCTCCCAGGTGCTGGTGTTCAAAGACCTCGGCCTGGTCAGTCAGGTGTTCGACGAGCAGACGTTGGGCGCCATGCAAGGCCACGTCGCCATCGGGCACTGCCGCTACTCCACCACGGGCGACACCACGTGGGAAAACGCCCAGCCCGTGTTCCGTAATACCGCGGCGGGCACCGGAGTTGCGTTGGGACACAACGGAAATCTGGTCAACACCGCCGAGCTTGCGGCTCGCGCCCGCGACGCCGGGCTGATCGCCAAGCGCTGCCCCGCGCCGGCGACCACCGACTCCGACATCCTGGGTGCGCTGCTGGCCCACGGAGCGGCCGATTCCACGCTGGAACAGGCGGCGCTGGAACTGTTGCCGACCGTGCGGGGCGCCTTTTGCCTGACGTTCATGGACGAGAACACTCTGTATGCGTGCCGCGACCCCTACGGGGTGCGCCCGCTGTCGCTCGGCCGGCTGGATCGCGGCTGGGTGGTGGCCTCCGAAACCGCCGCGCTCGACATCGTCGGCGCCTCGTTCGTGCGTGACATCGAACCGGGCGAACTACTGGCGATCGACGCCGACGGGGTGCGCTCCACGCGTTTCGCCAACCCCACGCCCAAGGGCTGCGTCTTCGAGTACGTCTACTTGGCGCGTCCGGACAGCACGATCGCCGGTCGGTCCGTGCACGCCACCCGGGTAGAGATCGGGCGCCGGCTGGCCCGCGAATGCCCAGTCGAGGCGGACCTGGTGATCGGCGTGCCGGAATCCGGCACGCCCGCCGCGGTGGGATACGCGCAGGAGTCCGGCATCCCGTACGGCCAGGGCCTGATGAAGAACGCTTATGTCGGGCGCACCTTCATCCAGCCGTCGCAGACCATCCGCCAGCTCGGCATCCGGTTGAAGCTCAATCCGCTCCGGGAAGTGATCCGCGGCAAGCGACTCATCGTCGTCGACGACTCGATCGTTCGCGGAAACACGCAACGCGCATTGCTGCGAATGCTGCGCGAGGCCGGCGCTGTCGAGGTGCACGTGCGCATCGCCTCGCCGCCGGTGAAGTGGCCGTGCTTCTACGGCATCGACTTCCCGTCACCGGCGGAGCTGATCGCCAACGCCGTCGAGGACGAGGCGGAAATGCTCGAAGCGGTTCGGCACGCGATCGGCGCGGACACTCTTGGCTACGTCTCGCTGCGGGGCATGGTCGCGGCTTCCGAGCAGCCGGCTTCACGGCTGTGTACCGCTTGCTTCGACGGCAAGTATCCGATCGAGCTGCCAAGCGAAAGCGCCCTCGGCAAGAACGTCATCGAGCACATGCTCGCCAACGCGGCCCGGGGGTCGGGGCTCGACGATCTCGCGGCCGGTGACGTACCCGAACTACCGGTTGCGCACTGACGACGTTTGATACCGGCGGCGAGCGCCGCCCGGTAGCCTTTATCGCGATGACGGATCCCGGAAAGAGCCCCGGACGCAGCCCGGGCAGCCAGGGCATCACCTACGCGGCGGCCGGGGTGGACATTGAGGCCGGCGACCGCGCTGTCGAATTGTTCAAGCCGCTGGCCACGAAGGCGACCAGGCCCGAGGTGCGCGGCGGGCTGGGCGGATTCGCCGGACTGTTCGCGTTGCGCGGCGGCTACCGCGAACCGGTGCTGGCGGCATCCACCGACGGTGTGGGCACCAAGCTGGCGGTCGCTCAGGCGATGGACAAACACGACACCGTCGGGCTCGACCTGGTCGCGATGGTCGTCGACGACCTCGTGGTCTGCGGCGCCGAACCGCTCTTTCTGCAGGACTACATCGCCGTCGGCCGGACGGTGCCGGAACGGCTGAGCGCGATCGTCAGCGGCATCGCCGAGGGATGTGTGCGCGCGGGATGCGCGCTGCTCGGCGGCGAGACCGCCGAACACCCGGGCCTGATGGAACCCGACCACTACGACATCTCGGCCACCGGTGTGGGCATCGTCGAGGCCGACGACGTGCTGGGCCCCGACCGCGTCAAACCCGGCGACGCCATCATCGCCCTGGGCTCGTCGGGCCTGCACTCCAACGGGTACTCGCTGGCGCGCACCGTCCTGCTCGAGATCGACCGGATGAACCTCGCCGGTTATGTCGAGGAGTTCGGCCGCACCCTGGGCGAGGAATTGCTGGAGCCCACCCGGATCTACGCGAAAGACTGCCTGGCGCTGGCCGCCGAAACCCACGTCCGCACGTTCTGCCATGTCACCGGCGGCGGGCTGGCCGGAAATCTGCAACGCGTCATCCCGCATGGCCTGACCGCCGAGGTCGACCGCGGCACGTGGACGCCCGCGCCGGTGTTCGCCATGATCGCCCAGCGTGGCCGGGTTACGCGCGAGGAGATGGAAAAGACGTTCAACATGGGCGTCGGCATGATCGCCGTCGTGGCGCCGGAAGACACCGACCGCGCCCTGGCGATCCTGACCGCGCGGCACTTGGACTGCTGGGTGTTGGGAACTGTTTGCAAGGGTGGAAAAGCGGGCCCGCGGGCCCGGCTGGTCGGACAACATCCGAGGTTCTAACGGGCTGCGACAAGCACGATGCCGATGCGAAACGCATCGGCATACAAGAGTGGTCTAGCGGGGCCAGTCGTCCTGGTGACCCCACGAGTCGTCAGCGGCCTCGCCGTTCGGCTCGTCGGAATCGTCGGCGCCCGTCCCTGACAGCTCGCGCTGGAGCCGCTGGAAGTCGGTCTGCGGGGAGCTGTACTTAAGTTCTCGAGCAACCTTGGTCTGCTTTGCCTTAGCCCGGCCGCGGCCCATGGGGGAACCCCCTCGCGCAATAACGGAGCGGCCTAACGAGTAGGCGGCTCCGATCTCTTGGTGTCGTTATTGTCCTGCCGACAGTTTACCGTGCCGTACGGTCGGGTGCCGGTGCCCCCTGCCCGCCGAGGCGGACCATATCGCCAATCATCGCGTACCTCCCCGCAACCGTTCAACGGCCAGCCGGCCCGCGCCGATCTGTTCGGCGGGGGGCAGCGAGTCGGGGTCGATGACCGCCGCCTGGTCGCCTATCGCGAGCTCGGCGTCGGCGGGCAGCCCCCGCTTGAGCAGTGCCAGGGCCACCGGTCCGAGGTCCACGTGGTCGACGACGGTTCCGAGGCGTCCGACGGTGCGACCGCCGGCCAGCACCGCGTCGCCGGTCGAGGGTCGATCCACGGAACCGTCGAGGTGCAACAACACCAGCATCCGCGGTGGTTTACCGAGGTTGTGGACGCGCGCGACCGTCTCCTGCCCGCGATAGCAGCCTTTGTCCAGATGGACCGCTCCTTCACCGGGGCCGCCGATCCAGCCCACCTCATGGGGGATGGTGCGCTCGTCGGTGTCGACTCCGAGCCGGGGGCGACGGGCCGCGACTCGGTGGGCCTCGTATGCCCACACTCCAGCAGGGCGCAGACCCGCCTGTTCCAGGCGGGCCTTCCAACCGTCCGCCTCGCCGCGCGGTACGAGCAGGTCCAGCTCGATGCGGCCGGCAATGGCCGTGGGCATCCGCCGCGCAAAGCCGCCGCCGGAGACCGGGACGGCCGTCAGCTCGCCGGGCAGCGCTTCCAGCCCCAGCGCGTTCAGCACCGCCGGGTCAGCCAGCCGCGGCCCCAGCAGCGACAGCACCGCCATGTCGGCGGCGGCCACTGTCACGTCGGACCAGAACACCATCTTGCGCAGGTAGCTCAGCAGCGGCTCGCCCCGCCACGGTTCGGTATCGAGGTAGGTGGTGCCGCCCAGCTCGCTCTGGATCCAGTGGTCCTCGACCCGGCCCTGGCCGTCGAGGCTGAGGTTTTCGGTGCTGGCGCCCTCGGCGAGGTCGCTGACGTGTTGGGTCGAAATGTTGTGCAGCCAGCTCTGCCGGTCGTTTCCGGTCAGGGTGAGCACCGCGCGATGCGAGCGGTCCACGACCACCGCATCGGTTTCGGCCGCCCGCTGCTCGCCCAGCGGATCGCCGTAATGCCAGATCGCACCCGCGTCGGGGCCGGGGTCGGGCAGATCCATGAATTTGGCCGACTGCGTCAGCCGCTGCAGGTGGGACTCGACCAGACACGCGGTGCCGTCGCGGACCAGTAGCGTCTCGAAGATGCCGTCGCCGCGGCCCGGCGCGAGGGTTTGTCGGCGGTCACGCTGGACCGCGGATTGCCGGCCACCGGCGCCGATGCGATGCCGTGGCTGCTGGCCGGCGCCAAAACTCTGTCGTACGCGGTTAATATGGCCGCCCTGCGCCATGCCGCCCGGCAGGGCGCCGGCGACGTGATCTTCGTCAGCTCGGACGGCTACATCCTGGAGGGCCCCCGCTCGACGGTGGTCATCGCCACCCACTCCGGGGCGGGTGAACCGTGCCTGCTGACGCCGCCGCCGTGGTACCCGATCCTGCGGGGCACCACGCAACAAGCCCTGTTCGAGGTCGCCCGGGCCAAGGGCTACGACTGCGACTATCGGGCGCTGCGGGTCGCGGATTTGCATGCCGCCCAAGGGATTTGGCTGGTGTCGAGCATGACGCTGGCCGCCCGCGTGCACACGCTCGACGGCCGGCCCCTGCCCCGATCCCCGCTGGCCGCCGAATTCGCCGAACTGGTGGACGCGGCGATCGTCAGCGATCGCTGAGCGCTGAATTCTGTTGTCGCCTCGCGCAATGGCGGGTACGGTCGGCCGTACACAAGGAAGGAGGTGGTCCGCGAAATTGATAGCTTCATGGACATGTGAGGTGGCTACGCGCTAGCTGCAATGGCTCGGAAGAGCTAGCGATCAACGCGCGCTGGCGAATTCCCCGTAGCCACCCGGCCCCCGAGCTTCCGGTCTGTCCAACCAGGAGCATCGCTCGGGGGCCGCTCCATGTCAGGACGCTGTCGGCTTAGCCGGCTGCGGAATCCACTGCCGCCAACCGCAATTACCCGGCGAACCGCGACAGCCGCGCCGAAAGGTGTGGCACCAGACCGCCGTCGGCGTCCACGCGCTCCTCGACGTAGGCCAGATCGCCGCCCTCGACGATGCCGTAGAGGCGCTTGGCCCCGCCGACAAGAACGCCGGATCGGCTGCGGGCCAACGCGTCGGTCACCAGTTCCCACGACGACTGGGTGCGCGGACGCCCGTAGAACAGTTCGACGTAGCCGGCCGAATGGGCCAGCAGCAATTCGATGGCCTGGGACTCGCTCGGATCGTCGGGATCGTTGACGAAGCGCCAGAAGCCCGTCTCGCGCAGGCCGGGTTCCTGGTAGTCGCCGGCGTCATCGAGCCGCCAGGAGCGGGCTTCCCAATTCAGGTAGTCGCCGCCGTCGTGCGACACCACGATCTGCTGACCGAATCGGTAGTCGCCGTCGGCTCCACGGCCCTCGCCTTCGCCGCGCCACACGCCGACGAGCGGCAGCAGTGCCAGCAGCGTGTCATTGAGGTTGGCGCCTTCGCGCAGGTTGGCGGTATCGGCGGGGACGGGCAGGTCGTCGAAGGCGGGAATGTTGCGGGATGCGGTCACCTTGGCGCGTTCGGCAGCGGCGGCGACGGCACGATCGCCGGAACCCGCGGAACCGGCCGGTCCGTCAGGGGCCTCGGAGGTCACGACTCGTCAGTGATGAGCCGGTACAGCGTGTACAGCGCGAACCATGAGATGAACACCGTCATCCCGACCAGGATGATCTCGAAAAAGAGCACCACGGGGACAAGTCTATTCGTCCCCCGGCGTGCGGGCCGTCCCGGTCAGGGGGTCGCCGTCAGGCGACCTTGACGTCCACCTCGTGGATGCCCGCACCGGACGGCGTCACGACGGCGTCGCCGTTGCCAACCGCCGACAGCGCGCGCACCGTCCAGGAGCCCGGAGCGGCGAAGAACCGGAAGTCACCCGTGGCGGACGCGACCACCTCGGCCGTGAACTCGTCCGAAGAGTCCAGCAAGCGGACGAACGCACCACCGACGGCCTGGCCGTCGCGGTCAACGACGCGGCCGGTGATCACCGTTTCCTTCTCCAGGTCGACGCTCGCGGGCAATGTCAGCCCTTGCTTCGGTCCAGAGCACATATCAACTTCCCAACTCGATCGGGGCACCCACCAGGGAGCCGTATTCCGTCCAACTGCCGTCGTAGTTCTTAACGTTCTTGTGTCCCAGCAATTCCTGTAGCACGAACCAGGTGTGCGACGAACGCTCCCCGATTCGGCAGTACGCGATCGTTTCTTTTTTGCCGTCCAGCCCCGCGTCGGCGTAGAGCTTGGCCAGCTCCTCGTCGGACTTGAAGGTGCCGTCCTCGTTAGCGGCTTTGCTCCACGGGACGTTGATCGCGCCGGGGATGTGGCCCGGCCGCTGGCTCTGCTCCTGCGGCAGGTGCGCCGGCGCGAGGATCTTGCCGGAGAACTCGTCGGGCGAACGCACGTCGACGAGGTTCTTGGTGTTGATGGCGGCGATGACCTCGTCGCGGAAGGCTCTGATGCTGTTGTCCGGCGCGGCCGCGGTGTAGGAGGTCGCGGGTCTGCTGACGGTGTCGCTGGACAGCGGGCGCCGGTCGAGCTCCCACTTCTTGCGACCGCCGTCGAGCAGCTTGACCTTGTCGTGGCCGTAGAGCTTGAAGTACCAGTACGCGTAGGCGGCGAACCAATTGTTGTTGCCGCCGTAGAGGATCACGGTGTCGTCGTTGGAGATGCCGCGGTCGGAGAGCAGCTTGGAGAACTGCTGGGCGTCGACGAAGTCGCGCTTGACCGGGTCCTGCAAGTCGGTGCGCCAATCCAGCTTGATCGCGCCGGGGATGTGGCCGCCGTCGTAGGCGCTGGTGTCTTCGTCGACTTCGACGAAGACCACGTTCGCGGCGTCGAGATTGCTCTCGGCCCAGTCAGCGGAGACCAGGACGTCGGAGCGTGCCATGGTGGGGTTCCTTTCGGTTTCTTCTAACGAGGTGGTCAGCCGGGTTGCGCGGAACGGGCGGTCGGCCGGAAACGCGCAACGACGGGGTAGAGCTGGCAGCCAAGGCAGATGCCGAAGGCCGCGTTCAGGAAGGCGGCCACCAGAGCCGCCGCGGTGGCGATGACGCCCAGCAGCGGCGCGCCGCCGGCGAATCCGGCGACGCCGACGACCGCGAAGATCAGTCCGACAAGTTGGGCGAACTTCAGCGGCGGCACCGGTTCGCGCTCGGTCACCGGGCCCAGCCTGGGCGCCACGACGGCGGCGAATACCCGCCCATAGGGATGACGGCGCGGCCCGCCCGCGGCACCGACGGCAAAAACCACGGCCTGCAGAGCCAGGATGAGCGCGGCCGCCCCCGCGCTGACCGCCGAGACGATCAGCGTGAAGACCAGGACCGCGGTCGTGACCCAGGCGGCGAACCTGGGCCCGCGGACGTCAACGCGGTCCGGTTGGGTGCTGGTGTTGCTGCTTGACACGAACGACTCCTAGGTACGCCTATTGCACGGAAACGGTGGAGGCATGCCACGGTAGGGCTCCGGGCTGCTCCGAGAGCTACGCGGAAGGGCGCGGCTACTCAGCAGCTACAGCAACAACAACAACCCGCGATGCGGCACAGATCGACTGCGCGACGCTTGGTGAGCATGGGCTCGAGGCGGGCTGACACGTCGGCAAGCTTACCCAATGACATGGTGATCAAGCCAACAGCGGTTCGAGTGCCGATCGCAGCTCGGCGGCCTTCGGCACGCCCGACGCCCGGTATCGCTGTCGCCCGTCGATGTCGAAGATCAACGTGGTGGGCAGCGACAGAACCGAAAATCGGCTGGCTGCCTGCGGATTGGCATCCAAATCAACCTCGACGTGGGCTATGAACCCCAGGTCGCCGAGGTCATCGCAGACCTGGTCGACCACCCGGCGCACCCGATCACAAGGCCCGCACCACGGCGCGCTGAAGTGCACGACGGTCGGTCCGTCGTGCGAAAGCCTAAGGTCAGCGGCGTCCACGCCGGCGTCCGAGTGAACTTCGCGGATGTTTCCGGAGCGCCGGGTAAGCAACCATCCCGCAAGGGTTGCCGCCAGGACCGCCGCCACGATCGCGACGATGACGGTGTTCATGTGCGCCACTCCTCCTCATCGCTGCGCTCTGCATCGTCGTCGGCGCAATTCATGACTGTTTGAACCCGTCGAGGCTGACCGTTACTCCCCGGGTGACGCCCTCGATGATGACGTCGGAGCCGCGTGCGCCTTCGCTGGTGGGTGCGACGCCGAACGGAAGCCGTTGGTTGGGCAGCCTGGTGTTGAAGGCGCGCAGTACCGCGTCCCGCTTGTCGTCCGGCACGGCTTGGTCGGCGGTATCGGGCCCGGTTAGGACGCCGGTCGGGGTGATCAGCAGCGTCGCCTGGTCGTCGGGGGCGATGGAAAGGTCCACCGAAACGCTGACCCGGTGCTCGAAGCCGGCCGAATGTGGCGTGCCGCTGAACACCAGGCCGTGGCTGTCGGAGATGCCCGACGCGGTGACGCCGCCGGTGGCGGTGTTGGTTTCCTTGGGTGGCGCCTCGACCATCAGGTCGCTGATGCCCATGTACCGGCCCAGGTGCGTCGAGTCGATGATGATGCGGCTCTCCAGCCTGCCCACCGGGAGCTTCGCATCGGGCCTGATCAGCCATGACGCATGGGTCAGGTCGACCGAATACATCGTGGCTTCGAGGGTGGCCTTGCCGACCATCGCGTGGTCGACGGCGTTGGCCTTGATCTCGACCTGGTCGTAGTGATCGCGCATCGCCTGCGGAAGGAAGGGGAAAGCCAGGATCGCAACGAACGGGTCAGACCCCAGATTCGCCGCTTTGCGCACGTTGGACGACAGCCGGTATTCGGCGTAGATGCTGGCCCCGTAGTCGACGCCGACGGCCCCGATGGCGATCACGGCTACCGCGGCGGCCGCGATCATCCAGATCAGCACCCTGCGCATCCGCATATTGTGGCCTGTCCATCGGCGGCCCGCGCACGGCGCCGGGCGTGACCGCTCACGCTGCGGCCAGAGCGCTTCGTCACACTCCGCTCCGAAGGGCTTCGTCGCCGGGCCAACTGCCTGGTTGCACGTTATCGTTAGATGTCCTGGCCACTAACGCCGCGTTGCGTTACCGATTTGGGAGATGCCTTTCCCACGAGCTGGAGGGGCTTGTTGGAGCTTTTACTGCTGACCTCGGAGCTGCATCCCGACCCGGTCCTGCCGTCGTTGTCGCTGCTGCCGCATACCGTCCGGACGGCGCCGCCAGAACCGTCCTCATTGTTGGAGGCCGGAACCGCGGACGCCGTGCTCGTCGACGCGCGCACGGACCTGTCGTCGGCGCGCGGCCTGTGCCGTTTGCTGAGCACGGCCGGCCGGTCGGTCCCGGTCCTGGCGGTCGTCAGCGAGGGCGGCCTGGTGGCGGTCAGCGCCGACTGGGGGTTGGACGAAATCCTGCTGCCCAGCACCGGGCCGGCCGAGATCGACGCCAGACTGCGACTGGTCATCGGCCGCCGCGGCGGGCTGGCCGACCAGGAAAGCGCCGGCAAGGTCAGCCTCGGCGAGCTGGTGATCGACGAAGGCACCTATACCGCGCGATTGCGCGGGCGTCCCCTTGATCTGACCTACAAAGAGTTCGAGTTGCTGAAGTACCTGGCCCAGCACGCCGGCCGGGTGTTCACCCGGGCACAACTGCTGCACGAGGTGTGGGGCTACGACTTCTTCGGTGGCACCCGGACCGTCGATGTGCACGTGCGGCGACTGCGGGCCAAACTCGGCCCCGAGTATGAGGCGTTGATCGGCACGGTTCGCAACGTGGGTTACAAGGCCGTCCGGCCGGCGCGCGGGCGGGCGCCGGTTGCCGAACCCGAGGAGACCGAAGAGGCCCAGCCCGACACAGACGGCCTGGGGAACCCGCTGGGCGACCCGCTACACACTCAGTGACGTCGTCGGACCGCGAGCCCGAATGGCGCTCCGCCCTGACCCCCGACGAGCAGCACGGCGTGCGCGAACTTGTCTCGGCGGCAACCGAATTCGACGGTGTCGCACCCGTCGGCGAACAGGTGCTGCGAGATCTCGGCCACGATCGCACCGACCACCTGCTGGTAACCGGTCCGGACACCGGCGCCGCGATCCTCGGCTACCTCAACCTCAGCCCGCCACGCGATAGCGGCGCGGGGATGGCCGAGCTGGTTGTGCATCCGCAGGCCCGCCGGCGCGGAATCGGCGCGGCGCTGGCACGCGCGGCGCTGGCCAAAACCGCAGGGCGCAACCAGTTTTGGGCACACGGCACCCTCGAGCCCGCGCAGGCCACCGCTTCGGCGCTGGGTTTGGTCCCCGTCCGCGAACTCGTCCAAATGCGGCGCTCGCTACGCGATGTGCCCGACACCGTGGCCCCCGTGCCGGGGGTCAAGGTGCGCACCTACGCGGGCGCCGGCGACGACGCCGAGTTGCTGCGGGTCAACAACGCCGCGTTCGTCGAACATCCCGAGCAGGGTGGCTGGACCGAGGTCGAGCTGGCGGAGCGGCGCAGCGAACCCTGGTTCGACCCGTCGGGCCTGTTCCTGGCGTTCGCCGACGCCGCGAGTGAGCAGGCGGGCAGGCTGCTGGGCTTCCACTGGACCAAAGTGCACGTCGACCAGCCGGGTCTGGGCGAGGTGTACGTCCTGGGTGTCGACCCGTCCGCGCAGGGCCGCGGCCTGGGGCAGCTGTTGACGGCCATCGGTATCGAATCGCTGGCGCGCCGGCTCGCCGACTCGGCCGAACCAACGGTGATGCTGTACGTGGAGTCGGACAACCTCGCGGCGGTGCGGACCTACGAGCGCTCCGGTTTCACCACCTACAGCGTCGACACCGCCTACGCGCCGCGCGCCGGCTGACCGGAGGCGCAGGTACACGCCGCGCGGGCTCCGGACAATTCACTGCACGTTCACGCGCTCGCCACTCGTATGGGTGCCCTCGACGCATACCTTCGCGGTGACTTGGCAAACTTCCCTTGGGGGAGTGGCCGCTGGCGCCACAAGCATCCGCGATGCGCGAGAAAGCGAGATCGGTGAGGCTCGACAGGGTGGGGAGGACGCTGGCGGCCGCGATGTTGACGATGCTGGTCGGTGGCGGGGCCCTGGCGGGCTGCGGCAGCGACGGCAACCGGGGCGCGTCGGCGGCCACGCCGGGACCGGCCGGCACGGCGGGGTGCGCCGGCAAGGACGGGCTGACCGCGGAAGGCTCGACCGCCCAGCAGCACGCGATGGAGTTGTTCAGCCAGGTGTGGGGCCGGTCCTGCCCGGGCAAGCGCGTGGCCTACAACCCGACCGGCTCGGGCGCCGGTCGAGAGCAGTTCATCGCCGGACACGTCGACTTCGCCGGAGCCGACTCCCCGCTGGTCGCCGATCAAATCGGCCCGGCCGCCAAGCGTTGCGCCGGAAACCCGGCGTGGGATCTGCCGTTGGTGTTCGGGCCGGTTGCGCTGGTCTACAACCTGCCGGGCATCGGCGGGCTGGTCCTCAGTAGCGACGCGCTGGCGCGAATCTTCAGCGGCAGAATTTCGGCCTGGAACGACCCGATACTCGCAGCACTCAATCCGGGCGTCGCGCTGCCGGACACCAAGATCACACCGATCTATCGGTCGGATTCGTCGGGAACCACCGACAACGTGCAGAAATATCTGACGGCCACCGCGCCGCAGAGCTGGACTAGGGGCGTCGGCACGGACTTCCAGGGCGGTGTCGGCAGAGGTGCCTCGAAGTCGGGTGGCGTGACTCAGGCGGTCCTGGCCACGCCGGGCGCCATCGGATACGTCGAGAAGCGCTTCGCCGATCAGGTCCACCTGCCGTACGCCCGGATCGACACCGGCAACGGCGTGGTGGCGCTGAGCGCCGACACGGCACGCAACGCCGTCAACGCGGCCGGCTTCGTGACCGACGGCAACGACCTGGTGCTGGACCTGAATCCGATGTACGACGCGAAAGACGCGCACGCCTACCCGCTGGTGCTGGCCACCTACGAAATCGTGTGCTCGAAGGGCTACGATCCCGACACCGCCCGGGCGATCAAGTCGTTCCTCACCGTGGCCGCCAATGACGGTCAGGCCGGGCTCTCGGCGGCCGGCTATGTTCCGCTGCCCGATAAAGTCAAGGAGCGATTGGTCGCCGCGATCGACGCACTGCAGTAGGCCATGGGCTTAAGGAGCGCGAGCTGTGACGGGATCACAGTGACAACAACTCACCCGACGGGTTCGGGTGTGCTTGTCGCCGCGCCCTTTCCGGCGTCACTCGTCGGCCCGGTTGTGGGGTGCCGAGTTAACCCTCATTCTGATGATCGCGGGTATCGGGCCGTAGGCAGGAGTTGTTAGTGGCCAAGCGATTGGACCTGAAAGACGTCAACATCTACTACGGGACCTTTCACGCGGTCTCGGACGTGTCGTTGTCGATCCTGCCCCGCAGCGTCACCGCCTTCATCGGGCCGTCCGGCTGCGGCAAGACCACCGTGCTGCGCACGCTCAACCGCATGCATGAGGTGATCCCTGGCGCCCGGGTCGAGGGCAGCGTGCTGCTCGACGACGAAAACATCTATGCCGCGAATATCGACCCGGTGGGGGTTCGCCGCGCGATCGGGATGGTGTTCCAGCGGCCAAACCCATTCCCCGCCATGTCGATTCGGGACAACGTGGTGGCCGGCCTGAAGCTGCAGGGTGTACGCAATCGCAAGCTGCTCGACGAGACCGCCGAGTATTCACTGCGCGGCGCGAACCTGTGGGACGAGGTCAAGGACCGGATGGATCGGCCGGGCGGCGGGTTGTCCGGTGGCCAGCAGCAGCGCTTGTGCATCGCGCGGGCCATCGCCGTCCAACCCGACGTGTTGCTGATGGATGAGCCGTGCTCCTCGCTGGACCCGATCTCGACGATGGCTATCGAAGACCTGATCAGTGAGTTGAAGCAGGACTACACGATCGTCATCGTCACGCACAACATGCAGCAGGCCGCCCGGGTGAGCGATCAGACGGCGTTTTTCAACTTGGAAGCCGTAGGAAAGCCCGGCCGGCTGATCGAGATCGACGACACCGAGAAAATCTTCTCCAACCCCACTCAGAAAGCCACCGAGGACTACATCTCCGGCCGCTTCGGGTGATGTGCGGCGGACGCCGCGTCGTCCTCGGGGAATCTGCCGGTCGCCTGGAAGATGACGCGCCTGGCCACTTCGACCGCGTGGTCGGCGAAGCGTTCGTAGAACCGGCCCAGCAACGTCACGTCGACGGCGGCGGCCACGCCGTACTTCCATTCCCGGTCCATCAGCACCGAGAACAGGTGCCGGTGCAGGTCGTCCATGGCGTCGTCTTCTTCGCGGATCCGGGCCGCCTTCTCCGGGTCGCGGGACAACACCACCTCTTGGGCGCTATTGCCCAATTCGACTGCGACTCTGCCCATTTCGGCGAAGTAACCATTGACCTCTTCGGGCAGAGCGTGCTGGGGGTGGCGCCGACGGGTGATCTTGGCGACGTGTAAGGCCAGCGCGCCCATCCGGTCGATGTCGGCCACCATCTGAATCGCGCTCACGATAGATCTCAGGTCACCGGCGACCGGGGCCTGCAACGCCAGCAGCACGAAGGCGCTCTCCTCGGCGTGCGCGCTGAGCCTGGCGATCTTTTCGTGGTCGGAGATCACCTGCTCGGCCAGCACAAGGTCGGCCTGCAGTAGGGCCTGCGTTGCCCGCTCCATGGCGATCCCGGCCAGCCCGCACATCTCGCCGAGCCGCTCGGACAATTCCGCGAGCTGCTCATGGTAGGCGGTCCGCATGTCCTCAAGACTACGTTCTCGAGGCCGAAAAAGGCGGTTGACCGACGCGAGAAACGGTTAACCGCAGGTGGTGTCGGCGGCGTTGGTGACGCTCAGGTCGTCGGGCAGCTTGGTCGGTGCGCTGCCGGAACCGCGTTCTATCTGCATGCTGATCGGCGAACCGCTGGGTGCCGGAGTGCTCACCGAGTTGAAGTCGGGGCCGAGTACCACCTGGACGACCTGCCCGTAGCCGGAAACCCGCTGAACCTTTGCGTTGGCGAATGACGACGCCACCGCGGCCGCGGCCTGTTCGTTGCCGGGCGAGAACAACACCGTCGTCGCGTTCACCGAACTCGGGTAATCATCCGGCGTCATCACATTGAAGCCATCCCGCTTGAGCTGGGTGGTGGCGGTCGCGGCAAGACCGGTCCGCGCGGTCGCGTTGGACACCCGCACCGTGACGTCTTGCGGGGAGGCCGCCGTGACCTGCTGGCGTTGCGCCTCCGGAGCGGCGCTCGGGGGTGTCGTCTTCTTGGTGGTGGGCGCGGTCGTCGGGCCCGAAGTTTGGGAAGTCCCCAAATTCCTTGCGTTCTGGTCGTTTTCCTCCGGCAGCGGATCGTCGTTGATGATCGCATCGAAAAGCGCCCGCATATCGGCCATGCGCGGCGGCTCGTCGCCATTCTGGTCCGTGACGCCGGTCGGAACGGTGACAAACGTCATGTGTCCGGCCGCCATGCCCTGCAACGACTGACCCAGCTGGACCAGGTCCTTGGTCTGGACGTTGTCGACGTACGTGTCACCGATCACCATGTTGACGACGTTGTTGAGCTTGTTGAGATCGAGCAACGTGTCCTCAGAGATCAACGCACGCAGTAGCGACGACAAGAACAACTGCTGGCGTTTGATCCGGCCGTAGTCACCGTTGGTCTCGGTGGTGACCTGACGCGCCCGCACGTAGTTCAACGCCGTTGGGCCGTCGAGGACTTGACGTCCGCTGTGTTCCAAGACCGTGCCCAGTTCATAGTCGTGCAGCGGCGTGGTGGAGCACACCTCGACACCCCCAAGGGCATCGACCATCCGCGCGAAACCGGAAAAGTCGACGGCGATGAAACGGTTGATGTTCAAGCCGGACAGCTTCTGAATTTCCTTCACCAGACACTTGGGACCGCCGAAGGCGAACGCCGAGTTCAGCTTGGTCTCGGTGTAGATCATCTTGGGACCCCACGTCTTGGTCTTCGCGTCGAAGAGGGGTCCGTACTTGGCCGTGTTGGGATTCCAGGCCTCACATTGCATCGGGGTGATCGCCAGGTCGCGGGGGAACGACACCGCCACGACGCGTTTGCGGTTCGCCGGGATGTTGACGAGCATCACCGTGTCCGACCGTGCTCCGTCGGCGGCGTCGGTGTCGCCGGCGCCCATGTTGGCGTTGTCCCCGGCGCGTGAATCAACCCCGACGATCAAGAAGTTTTCGTCGCCGTACTGTCCACCGGGGTCGCGAATGTCGCCCGAGTCCGGGTCGAGCGCGCTGATCGTGTTGAGGCGGCTGTTCTTCGATGTGCTCCACTGCCACGCCCCGCCGGTGAGAACCAGCGCAAGGACGGCGAACAAGGCCGTCAGTGAGCGCCCGGCGAGCAGCAGCGGCCGCCGCCGCGATTTGGCTTTCCGCAACGGCGCCTCGGCGGCGTTGTCGGACTCATCGATGGGCGGGTCGTAGGGCTCATCGAGGTCGGCGAGTTCGGAGACGACGTCGAGCGAGTAGGCGGGGGTGTCGATGACCTGGGTGACCTGCAAAGCGTTAGGTATTTCCGGCTCGGCGGTGTCCGGGGCGAAGTGGTGGTGGCTGGGTCGCCTGCCGGCCGGGCCACCCACTTTGGCGATCAGGTCGGCGACGCTGACTCCGCCGGAGGTGTGGCAGCCGGCGGGCTCCTCGTCACCGGCTTCGGGCTCGACGGGGGGCCTGATGCCAGGCGCCGCGGACTCGATGAGCGAAGGCTCGGGCTGCCATCGGTGGGCGGCTTCGTTGAGCTCCGGCTCGGAGAACCGTTCCCACGGCGCGGGACGAAGGGTCGGTAGCGGGCCGGCGCTGGACGCGCGCCGACGGCCGGGAGTGGCGTCGTACTCGCCGTCACCCATGTCCTACCGGCCTCCGAATCCCTGATGCGGACGTCAGTGGTGTCCGTGTGCGCGCGTCAACCGGGTAACCCGATCCGCCGCAGAGCGCAATGCAACAAAGCCCACATCGTACTGAGTTATCCCGCGGGACGCGATTTCAAGAGTGCGCGGGATTCAGCCGCCGGAATGCATGACGTCCGCTCCGGCCGGCACGGTGCAGTCGTCCGGGTCGGTCAGCCACCCCTCGGGCAGGGCCACCCGGGCGGGTGAACCCTGCCGGCCCCGGGGCCCGGTCGCCGCGTCCGGGAAAGCGACGGTGCCGTCCAACCGGTCTAGCAGGGAGTCGAGTTCGGTCAGCGTGCTGACCATCGCCAGCGCGCGGCGCAGCTCCGATCCGGCGGGAAAGCCGTGCAGGTACCAGGCGATGTGCTTGCGGATGTCGCGCATGCCCTTGTCTTCGCCGAAGTGCGCGGCCAGCAGCTGCCCGTGCCGGCGGACGATGTCGGCGACCTCGCCCAGCGTGGGCGGGACGGGCGCGGGGCTGCCCGTGAACGCGGCCGACAGTTCGGCGAAAAGCCAGGGCCGGCCGAGGCAGCCGCGACCGATGACCACGCCGTCGCATCCGGTGCTGGCCATCATTGCCAGCGCGTCGCTGGCGTCGTAGATGTCGCCGTTGCCGAGCACCGGGATGGTCGTGACCTCCTGCTTGAGCAGCGCGATCTGTTCCCAATCCGCGGTGCCGGAGTAGCGTTGCGCCGCCGTGCGGGCGTGCAGCGCGACCGCCGCCGCGCCCTCGGCTTCGGCGATGCGACCGGCATCCAGGTGGGTGTGGTGGTCGTCGTCGATGCCGATGCGGAACTTGACGGTCACCGGGATCGCGGTGCCCTCGGTGGCGCGTACGGCCGCGGCGACGATCTGGCCGAACAGCCGCCGCTTGAAGGGCAGCGCCGCTCCGCCGCCGCGCTTGGTCACCTTGGGCACCGGGCAACCGAAGTTCATGTCGATGTGGTCGGCCAGGCCTTCGTCGGCGATCATTTTGGCAGCCGCATAAGTGGTGGCGGGGTCGACGGTGTAGAGCTGCAGCGAGCGCGGCGACTCGTCGGGGGAGAACGTCGTCATGTGCATCGTGACGGGGTGGCGCTCGACGAGCGCCCGCGCCGTCACCATTTCGCAGACGTACAGCCCGCTGACGGTGCCGGCCTTCGACCGCTCCAACTCGCGACACAACGTCCGGAATGCGACGTTGGTCACACCCGCCATCGGCGCCAGCACCACCGGGCTGGCGACCGCGATGGAACCGATGCGCACCGCTTGGTTACCGCCGGCTCATGGTCAGGGTGCCCGCGGTCTGGTGCAGCTCATACGCGGTCGTCTTCTTGCCGGTGCGGGCTTCCCGATCGAGCTGGCGCTGCTTGGACACCTCGAACTTGTCGCAGGTCGTCTCGAGTTCCTTGATCAGCAGGGCGAGATCGTCGCGCAACGCGGCGGCTTCACCGGTGAAATCCTCGCGCTCGAAGATCCGCCATTTCCTCAGCACCGGCATGACGACCTCGTCGAGGTGGATGCGCGGGTCGTACACGCCGCCGACGGCGATCATGACGGCCTTGCGCCGGAACTCGGGCACCTGGTAGCCGGGCATCTGGAAGTTGCGCAGCACCTTGTGCAGCGACTTCATCACCTGATTGGGCGCGATCTCAAACCCGGCCTCGGTGACGTCGCGGTAGAAGATCATGTGCAGGTTCTCGTCGGCCGAGATCTTGGCCAGCAGCTGGTCGGCGATGGTCTCGTTGCAGGCCTTACCGGTGTTGCGGTGCGAAATCCGGGTCGCCAGCTCCTGGAAGGTGACGTAGGTGATGGAATCGAAGAGGCTCTCGGCGAATAGATCTTCGCGAATCTGTTGGTTCTGGCCCGGGCTGAAACCGCGGTTCACCACCTCCATTCGCAGCTTCTCCAGCTCGATGGGGTCAACCGCGCGGGTCACCACGAGGTAGTCGCGCAGCGCAATCCCGTGCCGGTTCTCCTCGGCGGTCCACCGGTTGACCCATTGGCCCCAGGCGCCGTCCAAGCCGAAGTTCATCGCGATCTCGCGGTGATATGAGGGCAGGTTGTCCTCGGTCATCAGGTTCTGCACCATCGCCACCTGGGCGACGTCGGAGAGCTTGCTCTGCTCGGGGTGCCAGTCCTGCCCGCCGAGTGCATAGAAGTTCTTGCCGTCCGACCACGGGATGTAGTCGTGCGGGTTCCAGTCTTTGTGCTTGCTTTCGTGCCGGTTCAGGTATTTCTCGACGGCCGGTTCAAGTTCCTGCAACAGCTGTAGGTCGGTCAGCTCGGCTGACATGGTGCCTCCAGTTATCTGTGTCGGTTGGTAGCAGTCAATATATCTGTGTACTTCAGTAGCATCAAGTTGCCTCGCCGCACGTCAGGTCACGGTTCCATCCGCGCCCGGTGACAATCCCTACTCGGATTTCCCCAGCTCAGGCGTGGGGACAAAGGGGGCCGCGGTGTTGAACAACATGCTGACGCAGTAGTCGATGAATTCCTTCCGGGTGGCCCCAAGCTGCCCGTTCAGGTACGCGGTGAACAGGCTCGACAGGCCGCCGACCAGGCTGGTCGCGATCATTTTCTGCAACACGGGATCGCCGATTCGGGACAGTTTGCGTTGCAGCAGTTCGATGAAGTTGGGCATCCACTCCGCGCCCGACCGGGTCAGCACCGGCTCCACGGCCGGCGCCAGCAGCAACACGCGCCCGCGGACAGGATCGTCGACCATCAGCTCGACGAACTGCTCGACGGCTTCCCTGGGAGTCTTCGCCGACGTAAGTGTGCTCATCGCCCTCGTGCACACGTCGTCGTAGACCGCGCGCACGAATTCGTCACGGTCGGAAAAGCTTTCGTAGAAATAGCGCTCGGTGAGCGCGGCCTTGCGGCACACCGCACGGACGGTCAGCGCGGGCCCGCGCTCGCTGCCCAGCAACTGCACGCCGGCGTCGATGAGGTTGTCGCGGCGCAGGGCCAGGCGACTCTCCAGAGGGACGCCGGTCCAACGGCCCCGTCGTTGACTGGGCTCCACCTCGCTCCTAAGCTGAAAACTGACAACGCATGTAGTCAGAATCTCGGATAGCTAGCAGGGAATCCAACCGTGACTCAACATACGTCCGCGGCGTGCCCGCTGACCAGCGCCGCAGCCCCTAGCGAGTCGGCTGGGGTGGCCGGCGGGTGTCCGGTCTCGCCGCTCGGCTACGACGCGCCGCCCATTCCCCTCGGACCTGAATCTTTGACCTGGCGGTACTTCGGGGATTGGCGCGGCATGCTGCAGGGGCCGTGGGCGGGATCGATGCAAAACATGCACCCGCAGCTCGGCGCGGCCGTCATCGATCACTCGACGTTCTTCCGGGAACGGTGGCCCCGGCTGCTGCGGTCGTTGTACCCGATCGGCGGCGTGGTTTTCGACGGGGAACGTGCCCCGGTCACCGGCGGCGAGGTCCGCGATTACCACACCGCCATCAAGGGCGTCGACGATCGGGGCCGCCGCTACCACGCGTTGAACCCCGATGTCTTCTACTGGGCGCACGCCACCTTCTTTGTCGGCACTATTCATGTGGCCGAGCGGTTTTGTGGCGGCCTGACCGAGGCGCAAAAGCGCCAGCTGTTCGACGAACACATCGACTGGTATCGGATGTACGGCATGAGCATGCGACCGGTGCCGGCGTCCTGGGAGGAATTCCAGAACTACTGGGACCACATGTGCCGCAACGTATTGGAGAACAACGAGGCGGCACGTGCCGTGCTCGATCTGACCGCGCTACCCAAACCTCCCTTCGCCCAATGGGTTCCGGATTGGCTGTGGGCCGCGCAACGCAAATTGCTTTCGCCGTTCTTCGTCTGGCTCACCGTCGGACTTTACGATCCGCCAGTGCGTGAGCTGATGGGCTACCGCTGGTCGCGGCGCGATGAATGGCTGCACCGCCGCTTCGGCGACGTCGTTCGTCTCGTATTCGCCTTCGTGCCAAGCCGATTCCGAAAGCACCCGCGGGCGCGCGCCGGGTGGGACCGTGCCGCGGGGAGAATCCCATCCGACACGCCGTTGGTGCAGACCCCCGCGCGTAACCTGCCGCCGTTGGACGAGCGCGGCAACCCAAAGCACTACTGCCCCAAGGTCTCCTGACCTGACGGCGATTCGGCGACTGCCTTCAGGCCACCGTCGCCGCGGTGATGACGGGGGACCCCTGGACCGGCGTGCTCGGCGTTGAAGACGGCATCGATGACGAGCTGTCGGACGTGGTCGTTCTCCAGGCTGTAGAAGATGGTGGTGCCGTCCCGGCGGGTGCGTACGAGACGCGCCATCCGCAGCTTTGCGAGGTGCTGGGAAACCGACGGCGCAGGCTTGGCCACATGCTCGGCGAGCTCGTTGACCGACATCTCGCGATGCGTCAGCGACCAGAGCACCTGCACGCGAGTGGCGTCGGCCAGCATCCGGAAGACCTCAACCACCAGGCTGGCCTGGTCGTCAGGCAACCGGCCTTCGCCATTATCTGCATGCATACGCAGATAGTAGCGGGAAAGACAGTGTGCCGGCTCAGGCCGAAGGGACATTGAATTGGCGCCGCCCGCCGTTGCGCTCGCTCCACAATCGGTACACGTCCACAGCGTCGTCCCGGGGTTCGTAGCGCATCGGCAGGCGCCGTTGGTCCCAGCTCTTGGCGAATTCGTCGTAGAAGGACGAGACCTCGAAGTACTTGCGGTCGTCGAGGTAGTAGCGCTCGTACGACTCGCGGGTGATCAGGAAGACGACTTCTTTGGGAGAGCAGTAGTACAGCGAGCCCAGGCACATCGGGCACGGGTGGGCCATCACATAGATGGTGGCGTCGACGAGGTGCTCGGTGCCCAGCTTCATGCACGCCTCCCGGATGGCCAGGATTTCCGCATGGGCGGTCGGGTCATTGGTCTGCGCCACCTTGTTGGCGCTCTCGGCGAGAACCTGGCCGTCCTGGACGATCACCGTCGCGAAGGGCCGGCCGCCCTCGGCGACGTTTTGGCGGGCCAGGTCGATCGTGCGCTGGGCGAAGTCGGTCACAGCTCGGAGGGTAGTCGCGAGGGCCCCGGGAATCGGCCTGTGATACTAACTAGACTGTCTATATTTTTCGGTCGGGATGAGGGAACACATGGCGCGCGCCGATAGTGATCGCTGGGATCTTGCGACCAGCGTCGGGGCGACGGCCACCATGGTCGCCGCCCAGCGGGCGCTGTCTTCCGACGCGAAGTACATCGATGACCCGTACGCGGCCCCGTTGGTGCGCGCTGTCGGAATCGATGTCTACGTCCGATTGGTCAACGGCCAGATTCCGGTCGGCGGAGATTCCGAATTCGATCCACAGCGCATGGCTCGGGGGATGGCTTGCCGCACCCGGTTCTACGACCAATTCTTTCTCGATGCCGCGCGGGGTGGCGTTGGCCAGGCGGTGATCCTGGCGGCGGGTCTCGACGCGCGCGCCTACCGGCTGCCGTGGCCGGCGGGCACGGTGGTCTACGAGGTCGACATGCCCGAGGTGATCGAGTTCAAGACCCTGACGCTCGGCGATCTGGGCGCCGAGCCGAGCGCCGAGCGGCGCACCGTGGCCATCGATCTGCGCGACGACTGGGCCGCCGCGCTGCAGCAGGCGGGCTTCGACCCGCAGGCCCCCGCGGCGTGGAGTGCCGAAGGATTGCTGCTGTATTTGCCGGACGCGGCGCAGGATGCGCTGTTCGACAACGTCACCGCGCTGAGCGCCCCGGGCAGTCGGCTCGCATTTGAATTCGTGCCCGACACAGCGATTTTCGCCGACGAGCGGTGGCGCGCGCACCATGACCGGATGAGTGAACTGGGGTTCGAAATCGACTTCAACGATCTCGTCTATCACGGTTCGCGCAGCCACATCGTCGACCATCTGAACGAGCGGGGCTGGCAGACCTCGACCCGCACGGTCGCGGAGTTGCACGCGGCCAACGGTTTCACCTACCCCGACGACGACGTCGCGACGGCGTTCGCCGACGTGACCTACACCCGCGCGGTGCTCGCGCGCTGAGCCCTACGAACGAAGCGAGTCGTCCGGTGGGCGGCCGATGAGCATTTCCTGAAACACGGCGCGGGCCGGTTCGTACAGGCTGCGGAATGTCTCGAGCACCGTTTCCCGGTCGTATTCGGGAATCGAGCCGACGGCTGTCCAGAAGCTGTCGATGTCCAGCAGGAAAAACGGTCCGGGCTGGACCGGTATCGTCCGGCGCAGGTGGTAGTTCGGATCAAGCGCCTGACCCAAACCCGGGCCGTAGCGCACGATGATCGACTTGCCCGGTTGTGCCTCGCGATAGACCGCCGCACCTTGCCACTCGGTCAGTGTCAGGCCGCCGGGTGCGACCTGCTGGGGCCCCAGCAGCGGCGCGGCGATCCCGCTGGCCCAGTCGATGCGACCATCCGCGCCCACCGGGACGCGGGCCTCTAGGACATACCGCAGACCGATGCGTTCCACTCCCACGATCGACGAGACCTGTGAGCGGGCGTCGATGACCCGCATCGTGACGTCGACCAACGAGTCGAAGTCGGTGTAAGCGGTCGTCTCCACGACGAGTGCCTGGGTTTTCAACGAGGCGGCGAGCGTGTTGTCGCGGTTGACGTAGCGCGCGAAGCGCTCCGCGGTCGGAGTCGGACTGCCACCGGCACCCATCGCCCACGCCATGTCCTGGCCCTGGCGTTCGATCGGCAGGTATTCGAAGAGCAGGTTTTTCAGTTCTTTGCTCGACGATTCGGTGGGGGAATCCGTTGCCGGGTGACGGATTTCCAGCGTTACCAGGGCTACCGGGGCGTTGGGGGAGGCCGCGTCGCCGCTCATCCTGCGAAGCATAGCCAAGGCGTTCGTCGGATAGGGAGGGACAGGCCATCACCCGAAGCCAAAAATGTCGAGCAACAGCCCAGGTCACGCCACTCTCGGTGCCCCTGTTCAGTGTCGGTTGATGGTTGACGTTTCTGTGTCGGTTGATCCTTGACACTCGTGTTGTGGTTAGGCCTGTGCG
>NZ_MBEM01000182.1:0-770 GCF_001954045.1 Mycobacterium sp. SP-6446
CGGGCGCCAGCGGGATCGCGCCGCCGCAGGCCGATCTCGACGAGGCGGTGCTGCGGGTCTGCGACGACCTGTGCGCACAGCTGCAGGCCGACGCCGAGGGCGTCACCAAGCGCGTCACCGTGACGGTGACCGGCGCGGCGTCCGAGGACGACGCGCTGATCGCCGCCCGGGCGGTCGCCCGCGACAGCCTGGTCAAGACGGCACTGTTCGGGTCGGACCCCAACTGGGGTCGTGTGCTCGCGGCCGTGGGCATGACCCCGGTCGCCTTCGAACCGGATCGAATCAACGTGTCGTTCAACGGTTCCGCGGTGTGTGTCGACGGAGTCGGGGCCCCCGGCGCGCGCGAGGTGGATCTGTCGGGTGCGGACATCGATGTCACCGTCGACCTGCGCGTCGGCGACGCCTCTGCCGCCATCCGCACCACCGACCTCTCGCACGGTTACGTCGAAGAGAATTCGGCCTATAGCTCATGACCATGAAGATCGAAGAGTTGACCACCGTGGTCAAGGCGCAGGTGCTCGCCGAGGCCCTGCCCTGGCTCAAGCAGCTGCACGGCAAGATCGTCGTGATCAAATACGGCGGCAACGCGATGACCGACGACACGCTGCGGCACGCCTTCGCCGCCGACATGGCCTTCCTGCGCAACTGCGGCGTCCATCCCGTCGTCGTGCACGGCGGCGGGCCGCAGATCACCGCGATGTTGCGCCGCCTCGGCATCGAGGGCGACTTCAAGGGCGGATTCCGGGTCACCACACCGGAAGTGCTCGACG
>NZ_MBEM01000183.1:0-15172 GCF_001954045.1 Mycobacterium sp. SP-6446
GAACCTAATCAGCGACGTCGTCCTCGGCGTGGTTTCGCCGGTCGGCGACCAGGGCGGCGATATCGCCCGGGCGGCGGTGCTGGCTGCCGGCATGCCCGACACCGTCGGTGGCGTGCAGCTCAACCGGTTCTGCGCGTCCGGCCTGGAGGCGGTGAACACCGCCGCGCAGAAGGTGCGCTCCGGCTGGGACGACCTGGTGCTGGCCGGCGGCGTCGAGTCGATGAGCCGGGTGCCGATGGGCTCCGACGGCGGCGCGATGGCGCTGGACCCGGCCACCAACTACGACGTCGGCTTCGTCCCGCAGGGCATCGGCGCCGACCTGATCGCCACCATCGAGGGCTTCTCCCGGGAGGACGTCGACGCCTACGCGCTGCGCAGCCAGGAGAAGGCCGCCGCGGCATGGTCGGGCGGCTACTTCGCCAAGTCTGTGGTGCCGGTCCGCGACCAGAACGGGCTGTTGATCCTCGACCACGACGAGCACATGCGGCCCGACACCACTATGGAGGGTCTGGCCAAGCTGAAGCCCGCCTTCGAGGGCCTCGCCGCACTCGGCGGGTTCGACGACGTGGCGCTGCAGAAGTACCACTGGATCGAGAAGATCGACCACGTGCACACGGGCGGCAACAGCTCGGGCATCGTCGACGGCGCCGCGCTGGTGCTCATCGGCTCCGAGGCCGCCGGCAAGTCGCAGGGCCTGACCCCGCGGGCCCGCATCGTGGCCACCGCCACCACCGGGGCCGAGCCCACGATCATGCTGACCGGACCGACGCCGGCCACCCGCAAGGTGCTCGACCGGGCGGGCCTGACCATCGACGACATCGACCTGTTCGAGCTCAACGAGGCGTTCGCCTCGGTGGTGCTGAAGTTCCAGAAGGACCTCAACATCCCCGACGAGAAGCTCAACGTCAACGGCGGCGCCATCGCGATGGGCCACCCGCTGGGCGCCACCGGCGCGATGATCCTGGGCACCATGGTCGACGAGCTCGAACGCCGCAACGCCCGGCGCGCATTGGTCACGCTGTGCATCGGTGGCGGCATGGGTGTCGCGACGATCATCGAGAGGGTTTAAGTCATGGCCGACAACACAATCCAGTGGGATAAGGACGCCGACGGCATCGTCACGCTGACCATGGACGACCCCTCCGGGTCCGCCAACGTGATGAACGAGGCCTACATCGAGTCGATGGGCAAGGCCGTGGATCGCCTTGTCGCCGAGAAGGATTCGGTCACCGGCGTCGTGATCACGAGCGGCAAGAAAACTTTCTTCGCTGGCGGTGACGTCAAGACCATGATCCAGGCGACGCCCGAGGACGCCGGTGACGTTTTCGACACCGTCGAGACCGTCAAGAAGCAGCTGCGCACCCTGGAGACGCTTGGCAAGCCGGTCGTGGCGGCCATCAACGGGGCCGCGCTCGGCGGTGGGCTGGAGATCGCGCTGGCGTGTCATCACCGCTTCGCCGCCGACGTCAAGGGCAGCCAGATCGGCCTGCCCGAAGCGACATTGGGTCTGCTGCCGGGCGGCGGCGGGGTGACCCGCACCGTGCGGATGTTCGGCATCCAGACCGCGTTCGTGAGCATCCTCGCGCAGGGCACGCGGTTCAAGCCGGCCAAGGCCAAGGAGATCGGTCTGGTCGACGAGTTGTTGCCGACGGTCGAGGAGCTGGTGCCCGCCGCCAAGGCGTGGATCAAGGCCAACCCCGACTCGCACGAGCAGCCGTGGGACAAGAAGGGCTACAAGATGCCCGGCGGCTCTCCGTCGTCGCCGTCGCTGGCGGCCATCCTGCCGTCGTTCCCGTCGAACCTGCGCAAGCAGCTCAAGGGCGCGCCGATGCCCGCGCCGCGGGCCATCCTGGCCGCTGCGGTCGAGGGCGCGCAGGTCGACTTCGACACCGCCAGCCGCATTGAGAGCCGCTACTTCGCGTCGCTCGTCACCGGCCAGGTCGCCAAGAACATGATTCAGGCGTTCTTCTTCGACCTGCAGCACATCAACTCCGGCGGGTCGCGGCCCGACGGCATCGGCAAGACACCGATCAAGAAGATCGGTGTGCTGGGCGCCGGGATGATGGGCGCCGGCATCGCGTACGTCTCGGCCAAGGCCGGTTTCGACGTCGTGCTCAAGGATGTCAGCTTCGAGGCCGCCCAGAAGGGCAAGGGCTACTCCGAGAAGCTGGAAGCCAAGGCGCTGGAGCGAGGCCGCACCACCGAGGAGAAGTCCAAGGCACTGCTGGACCGCATCACCCCGACGGGCGACGCGGCCGACCTCGCGGGCGTCGACTTCGTGGTCGAGGCGGTGTTCGAGAACCAGGAACTCAAGCACAAGGTGTTCCAGGAGATCGAGGACATCGTCGAGCCCAACGCACTGCTGGGGTCCAACACCTCCACGCTGCCGATCACCGGCCTGGCGACCGGCGTCAAGCGGCAGGAGGACTTCATCGGGATCCACTTCTTCTCGCCGGTGGACAAGATGCCGCTGGTCGAAATCATCAAGGGCGAGAAGACATCCGACGAGGCGCTGGCCCGGGTGTTCGACTACACGCTGGCCATCGGCAAGACGCCGATCGTCGTCAACGACAGCCGCGGCTTCTTCACCTCACGCGTCATCGGCACCTTCGTCAACGAGGCGCTGGCGATGCTGGGCGAGGGTGTCGAGCCGGCCAGCGTCGAGCAGGCCGGTTCGCAGGCCGGCTATCCGGCACCGCCGCTGCAGTTGTCCGACGAGCTCAACCTGGAGCTGATGCACAAGATCGCCGTCGCCACCCGCAAGGGCGTCGAGGACGCCGGCGGCACCTACGAGCCGCACCCAGCCGAGGCCGTCGTCGAGAAGATGATCGAGATCGGCCGCCCTTCGCGGTTGAAGGGTGCCGGGTTCTACGAATACGTCGACGGCAAGCGCACCGGCCTGTGGCCGGGCCTGCGGGAGACGTTCAAGTCCGGCTCGTCGCAGCCACCGCTGCAGGACATGATCGACCGGATGCTGTTCGCCGAGGCGCTTGAAACGCAGAAGTGCCTCGACGAGGGCGTGCTGACGTCGACGGCCGACGCCAACATCGGTTCGATCATGGGCATCGGTTTCCCGCCGTGGACGGGCGGTAGCGCGCAGTTCATCAACGGCTACTCCGGTCCGGCCGGTACGGGCAAGGACGCCTTCGTGGCCCGCGCTCGTGAGTTGGCGGCCAAGTACGGCGACCGCTTCCTGCCGCCGGACTCGCTGACGTAGTTTCCGCGGTCGAAGGTTCAGGCGCGGCGCTGAAAGAGGTAGTACCGCGTCGGAGTTTCGCGGTCGAGCTCCCGCTCGTCGCCGGTGGACAACAGCGTCCAAGCAGGGGTGAATCGCCGTTCCATCTCGGCGGGCTCGATGCCGCGGACGCCGAACCTGCCGCCGGGACGGAACGCCACGATCAGTAGCCGCGCGTCGGGCGCCGCTACTGCGGTCACTTCCCGGACGTACGCGTCGCGGTCCGCGTCGCTCATGTTATGCAGGCAGCCGTTGTCGACGATCAACGCGAAGTCCGCCCCGATGCCCTCCTGACTCAGGCGCGTGACGTCGGCGCGGACGAAGTCGACCGAAGCGTTGGCAGCGCCTGCCTTGGCACGAGCCTTGTCGAGCGCCTTCGTGACAAAGTCCACCGCGGTGACTTTCCAGCCGCGTTGAGCGAGGTAGATCGATGTGTCTCCGGTTCCACATCCCAGTTCCAGCGCCGATCCCGCGGGCAGCGCGGGTGCGTCGGGAGTTCCCTCGATCAGGCCACGCAGGCTCTGCGCGAGCGGATGCCCGTCCCAGGGGGTGAAGCCGATCCGGTAGAAGATGCGAAACAGGGTTTGTTTGGAGGCCATACCGCCACGGTATGCCTAATCCTCCTTGCCGGCCACGGCAATTCGGCGCCATTGCTCGCGAGGGAAAGCTATCGGGTCGGCCGTCAGGACCTGGACGCAGACATGGTCGGCGCCGGCCGAACGATGCTCGGCGACCCGGCGCATGATCGCGTCCTCGTCGCCCCAGGCGATGATCGAATCGAAGAGCCGATCGCTGACCTGTGCCAAGTCGTCCTCCGAAAACCCACTGCGCAGCAGGTTATTGGCGTAGTTCGGCAACGCCAAATACGCACGCAGCCAATCGGTTCCAATAGCGCGCGCCTCCTCGGTCTTATCGCACAAGATCGCGGTCTGCTCCGGCAACAGCAACGGCCCTTCGCCCAAAGCCGCACGGGCGGCGGCGGTGTGCTCCGGGGTGACGAGGTAGGGATGGGCGCCGCGGGCGCGGCTGGCGGACAACGCCAGCATTTTGGGACCCAGCGCGGCAAGGACCCGCGCTTCGGTGGGCACCGGTGACGGTGCGGCATCCAGCCCGTCCAGGAAAGACGCCGTCGCCGCCAGCGGTTTGCGGTACCGCCCGGGCTGCCCGGCGTCGACGAGCGGCGCGTGGCTGACCCCGATCCCCAGCAGGAAGCGCTCCCCGTGCTCGGCGTTCAGCGCCGCATAGGAATCCGCGACATCACCGGCCGAGTGCATCCAGAGATTCAGGATCCCGGTGGCGATCACGGTGTTTTTGGTCGAGGCGAGCAGGTGACCCACCGCGTCGAACACCGGCCCGCCCACGTCCGGAATCCACAGCGCCGTAAAGCCCAGCTCATCCAATTCCGCTGCAGCATCGGCGGATTCGGCTGGATCGCCGTAGCGCAGCTGACTGCTCCATATCCCGACACCGGCGAGTTCCATCGATCGTCATCCCTCTCGTAGCAGTTCCGCGTAGTCTTTGTACTGCATCGCGTCATAGAGCCGAACACCCTTGGCGTTCAACCTTGCCAGTGCCCTGGTAAGCCCGGCGGGCAGCATCGAGATCAGTTGGGCTCCGCGGGTCAGCGCCCACACCCCGGCGGCGGAGCCGGGGACGAGGCTCTTGGCCACGGCGCGCGCAAACGCGCGGCTGCGGCGCACCGGATCGATCATCTGCCGTTCGTAGGCCGCGAACGCCTGCGCGTAGTCCCCATTAGCTTGCGCGAGTTCACCGGCCAGCACGTAGGAGCCCAGCACCGCGATGCTGGTGCTGCCGCCGACCGCGGGCCCCGGGCAGTACCCGGCGTCGCCGACCAGCGTGACGCGCCCGCGCGACCAGCTGTCCAACGTCAACTGGGTGATCGAGTCGAAGTAGAACGTAGGTGCGCGGTCTAGCTCCTCGAGCCACCCGTCCACCGTCGCATGCATCCCGGCAAATCCTGCCCGGAGTAACTCCTTCTGCCGCAAGGTATCTCGGTAGTCATACTCGAGTTCGTCCTTGCTGCGGAACATGAATAACATTCGCGCATCGTCCAATGGTTGCGCGGTGTAGATTCCGGCGAGACGCCCGGCGCCGACGTGGATGACCATCTCTTTCTCGCGCGCAAGCGTTTTCGGCGCCGACAGCACCGCCAGGTACCCGCCGAGGAATTGCGTGCGTCCCGCGTCTTCGCCGAAGACCAGGCGCCGCACGTTCGAGTGCAGCCCGTCGGCGCCGATTACGACGTCGTACCTGCGTGGCGCCCCGTGCTCGAAGATCACCTCGCCCTCGGGGGAGATGGCCGTGATCGAGTCGCCGAACAGGTACTCGACGTGGTCGCGGCCGGCGTCGTAGTACGCCTCGCTGAGGTCATCTCGCATGATCTCGACGTGCCGATCGGATGCGGCGCCGACGGCCTTGGTGATGTCCACGCGGACGGGCCGCCTCGCGCCCTCGCGGTAAATCGTCCCGGTGTCGGTCCCGGTGGCCAGCGCCTCGATTCTCGGCAGCACGCCCATCTTCTCCGAGATCTCCATGGCCGGTCGGAACAGATCGACGGCGTGGCCGCCGGTCTTCCGCAATGCGGGCGCGCGCTCGACGACGGTGACATCGAACCCGTATCGGGTGAGCCAGTACGCGAGCACGGGGCCCGAGATGCTGGCCCCGGAGATCAGAATCCGCATGGAGACCTCCCTGGAGCTTGTCCAAGTTAGGTAATCGATCATCGTTGCACAGCGCGGCGGGGCTAAAGTCCCTTGCTATGCGTTTCGGTCTCTTCATTCCGCAGGGCTGGCGAATGGATTTGGTCGGCATCGAACCCGAAAAACACTGGGCGGTGATGCGGGACCTGGCCACCTACGCGGACGACAGCGCCTGGGATTCGCTGTGGGTCTACGACCACTTCCACACCGTGCCGATGCCGACGGGCGAAGCCACCCACGAGGCGTGGTCGCTGATGGCGGCATATGCGGCGAGCACGTCGCGGATCAAGCTCGGCCAGATGTGCACCGCGATGAGCTACCGCAACCCCGTCTACTTGGCCAAGGTAGCCGCGACGGTCGACATCATCTCCGGCGGCCGGATCCAGATGGGGATCGGCGGCGGCTGGTACGAACACGAGTGGCGCGCTTACGGTTACGGCTTTCCATCGGCCGGGGTGCGGTTGGGTCGCCTGGACGAAGGCGTGCAGATCATGCGCGACGCCTGGCGCGACGGCAAGGTCAGCTTCGACGGGCAGCACTATCAAGTCGATGGCGCCATCGTGGCCCCGAAACCATTGCAGACCAACGGCATTCCGCTCTGGATCGCCGGCGCCGGTGAGAAGGTGACCTTGCGCATCGCCGCGAAGTACGCGCAGTACACCAACTTCTCGCCCGAGCCCGCGGCTTTCGCCCACAAATCGGAGGTGCTGGCGCAGCATTGCCGCACGCAGGGCACGGACTTCGACGCCATCGTGCGCTCGGCGAACTTCACCGCGCTGCTCGGAACGTCCGAGGCCGACGTCGAAGACCGGCTGCGGCGGGTGCGTGACCGCATGGTCGACTATGTGCCCGAATCGGTGGCCGACGCGATGCTTGCCGGTGGCAGCGGACCGGATTCGGCGACCGGCACACCGGAGCAGGTGATCGAGCGGATCGCGAAGGTCCGCGACCTCGGCTGCGAGTATGCGATCTGTTATTTCCCGGAGGCGGCGTATGACCGTTCCGGCATCGAGCTTTTCGAGCGCGAAGTCATTCCCGCGCTGAGCTAGACATCGGAAGTGACATACCGCGTCTTGACCGGAGGCGAGGCAAGCAGCCGAGGCAGCTCCGTCAGTTTTCCCTCGCCGGCACGAAAGCTGCGATAGGCCTCGTCATGCTCGACGGTGTCCCAGAGTTCGTAGATGATCCAGTGGGCTTCGTCGTCCTCGTCGACCAGCACGTCGGTGCGGAGGTTCCCCTCGAACGCCCGGGTGTCCCGCAGCGCCCGGCCCATGACGTCGCGCGCCGCGGGCACCGCTTCGGTCTTGAACCTGAGTTCGAGCAGCACCGTGACCGGCATGTCGTCTCCTTTGCGTTGCGACTGGGGATCTCAAGATAACTGGCGCCGTACCGCGGCGAGCGACGCGGCGTGGCGATTGTCCTATCGGCCTCACTGGCCACATGGGTACCACGAGGAGGCCACGACCCCATCTACGAAAGCGATAGCACGGGCGATATCGCTTTGGGGAGACGCTTATTGGTCGACCCGCGTTACCGGACGGCGACGGATGAGAACGCGATTTCCACTTTTATCGAATGCTGTTGTACCTTTCAGGGAGCGCATTATTGTGTGGCGGACTGCGGACGATCACTGGAGGATTCCTCGATGCAGAAGGCACTCGCCCCCGACATCTCCACCTGGCCCGACGAGAGCCCGCAGCTGATCGGCAGCCGCTGTGGCAGCTGCGGTGCCACGACGTTTCCCGTGCAGCAGTGGTGTCCGCGCTGCAGCGGCGGTGAGATGAGCGAGCTGTTGTTGCCGCGGCGCGGAACGCTGGTGGCGTGGACTACCCAGGGCTTCCCGCCCGGGGCTCCGTACGCCGGGCCGACGGGCGAGGATTTCGTGCCGTTCGGTGTGGGTCTGGTGCAGCTCGGCGACGTGATCCGCGTGGAGGGCCGGCTGACCGAGAACGATCCGGCCAAGTTGCAGTTCGGCCAGGAGGTCGAGCTCACCATGGTGCCGTTCACCACCGATGCCGACGGCGACGAGATCGTCACGTTCGCGTTCCAGCCGGTCTAGTGGCGATCGCGAGCGCGGCGAAGCCGGGTGAAGCGGGTCGCCACCATCTGTCTGAGGGAAGGAACCTGAGATGACTAACGACGTGGCCATCATCGGTGTGGGCCTGCATCCATTCGGCAGGCATGACAAGACCGCGATGCAGATGGGCGCCGAGGCCATCCAGTCGGCGCTGAGCGACGCCGGCGTGGACTGGAAGGACATCCAGTTCGGCTTCGGTGGCAGCCACGAGGTGTCCAACCCCGACGCGGTGACACGGCTGGTCGGGCTCACCGGCATCACGTTCACCAACGTCTTCAACGCGTGCGCGACCGCGGCCAGCGCCATTCAGCAGACCGCCGACACCATTCGACTGGGCAAGTACGACCTCGGCATCGCCATCGGTTTGGACAAGCACCCGCGCGGCGCCTTCACCGACGACCCCGCCAAGCTCGCGCTGCCGCAGTGGTACGCCCAGAACGGGCAGTTCGTCACCACCAAGTTCTTCGGCATGAAGGCCAACAAGTACATCCACGACCACCACATCTCCCAGGCCACGCTGGCCAAGGTGGCCGCCAAGAACTTCCGCAATGGCGCCTTGAACCCGAACGCCTTCCGCCGCAAGGCGATTCCCGAGGACGAGATCCTCAACTCGACGGTGTTGAACTACCCGTTGACGCAGTACATGTTCTGCGCGCCCGACGAGGGCGCCGCCGCGGTGATCATGTGCCGCGCCGACATGGCCCACAAGTTCACCGACAAGCCGGTGTACGTGCGAGCCTGCGAGATCCGCACCCGCCGCTACGGCGCCTATGAGGTGCACGCCACGTCGGCGCCGTTGGACGAGGACGCGTCCCCGACGGTATATGCGGCCAAAGCCGCCTACGATGCCGCCGGCATCGGCCCCGAGGACGTCGACATCGCCCAGCTGCAGGACACCGACGCGGGCGCCGAGGTCATCCACATGGCCGAGACGGGGCTGTGTGCCGACGGTGAGCAGGAGAAGCTGGTGGCCGACGGCGCCACCGAGATCCACGGCTCGATCCCGGTCAACACCGACGGCGGGCTGATCGCCAACGGCGAGCCGATCGGCGCGTCGGGGCTGCGGCAGGTGCACGAGCTGGTGCGTCAGCTGCGCGGCGAGGCGGGCGAGCGCCAGGTGCCCGGCAACCCGCGCGTCGGCCTGGCGCAGGTGTATGGCGCGCCCGGCACCGCGTCGGCGACCATCCTGTCGCTCTAAATCGCCCGGGCATGAAACTGGTGAATGTCGAGCGTCAGAGGAAACTTCCGCCGCCGTTCACCGCTAGCGTCTGCCCGGTGAGGAAACCGTTGCCGATCATCATGAGGACCGCCTGACCGATCTCGTCGGGTGTGCCGATGCGGCCGACCGGCAGACGGTCCGCGACACCCGATTCCTTCAGCGGCACAGCCATTTCTGTGTCGATGAGCCCGGGCGCTATGGCATTAACGGTGATCCCATCGGCGGCAAGGCGCGCGGCATAGCCGCGGGTGAGGCCCTCCAGACCTGCCTTGGACGCGTTGTAATGCACACCGATGTTTCCCGCGCCGCGAGCGGCGACGGACGAGACGTTCACGATCCGTCCCCAGCCTCGCTGCCGCATCCCCTGGACTACGGCCTGGGTGCACAGGAACGCCGACTTCAAATTGACCGTCAGCGTCTTGTCGAAGTCCTCTTCGGTGATGTCGTCCACACCGCGGATGGTGGCGATACCGGCGTTGTTCACCAGCACGTCGATGGGACCGAGCTCGGATCCGACCTGCCCGGCCATCGCCTCCACTTCGGACCGCATGGCCACGTCCGCCCGCACTGAGATCGCCCTGCCTCCGGTCCGTTCGATCTCGGCAACCGTTGCCGCCGCCTCGTCCTGCCGATGGCGGTAGTTGACCGCAACCGCCGCCCCAGCACGTGCCAGTGCCTGCGCGATGCCCCGACCGATTCCCCGGGATCCGCCGGTGACCAAAGCGACACGGTTGCTGAGCGCGATACGTTCGTCCATGACACCGAAAGTAAGCCTTGCAGCGCGCGGTCGGCCAGATGGCCCGGCGTATCCGCCGTCGGCCGCGGTGAATCGGGCAGTTTCACCCAACGTGTGCTCATTGCGAAATCTCCGTCAGTTTCGCAGGGCGTACACGTTCGGCGCAGCGAATGCTACCGGTTCACAACTCTAAATCGCCGGGCCCAGTAGGTCGTCCGCGTCGCGGATGATGTAGCCGTAGCCCTGCTCCGCCAAGAAGCGCTGCCGGTGTGCGGCGTACTCGGCGTCCAGGCTGTCGCGCGCGACCACGGAATAGAACATGGCGCCGCCGCCGTCGTGCTTGGGCCGCAACAATCGGCCCAGCCGCTGGGCTTCCTCTTGGCGGGAACCGAAGGTTCCCGAGACCTGCACCGCGACAGAGGCTTCGGGCAAGTCGATGGAAAAGTTGGCGACCTTCGACACCACCAGCGTGGGCACCTCGCCACGGCGGAAGGCGTCGAATAGCTCTTCGCGTTCCCGGGTCCGCGTCGAACCCTGGATGACCGGAGCGTTCAGCTCGGCCCCGAGCTCGTCGAGCTGATCGAGGTAGGCGCCGATCACCAGGGTCTGCTCGTCGGGGTGCTTTTCCAGAATCGATTTGACCACAGCGATTTTGGTGTGCACCGTCGAGCACAACCGGTAGCGTTCCTCGGGTTCGGCGGTCGCGTACATCATTCGTTCGTTGTCGGTCATGGTGACGCGGACTTCGACGCACTCGGCCGGCGCGATCCAGCCCTGCGCCTCGATGTCCTTCCACGGCGCGTCATAACGTTTCGGGCCGATCAGGGAGAAGACGTCGCCCTCGCGGCCGTCCTCGCGGATCAGCGTGGCGGTCAGGCCCAGTCTCCGCTTGGACTGCAGATCGGCGGTCATCCGGAACACCGGTGCCGGCAACAGATGCACCTCGTCGTAGATGATCAGCCCCCAGTCGCGGCTGTCGAAGAGCTCGAGATGGCGGTACTCGCCCTTGGTGCGGCGGGTGATCATCTGGTACGTCGAGATGGTGACGGGCCGGATTTCCTTGCGTTCGCCGGAGTATTCGCCGATCTCGTCCTCGGTCAACGAGGTGCGCGCCACCAGCTCCCGTTTCCATTGCCTGGCGGCGACGATGTTGGTGACCAGGATGAGCGTCGTCGCACTGGCTTTCGCCATCGCGGCCGCACCGACCAGCGTCTTGCCGGCGCCGCAGGGCAGTACCACCACGCCAGAACCGCCGGACCAGAATGAGTCCGCGGCCATCTGCTGGTAGTCGCGCAGGTGCCAGTCGTCCTGGTGCAGGCTGATCGGATGCGCCTCACCGTCCACATAGCCGGCGAGATCTTCCGCGGGCCAACCGATCTTGAGAAGCATCTGCTTGACCCGGCCGCGCTCGCTGCCGTGGACGACGACGGTGTCGTCATCGATGCGGGCGCCGAGCATCGGTGCGATCTTCTTGTTGCGGAGCACTTCCTCGAGCACCGCGCGGTCAAGGCTGACCAGCGTCAGGCCGTGAGCGGGGTTCTTGACCAATTGCAGCCGGCCGTAGCGGGCCATGGTGTCGACGATGTCGACCAGCAGCGGCTGGGGCACCGCGTAGCGCGAGAAGCTGACCAGTGCGTCGACGACCTGCTCGGCGTCGTGGCCGGCCGCGCGGGCATTCCACAGCGCCAGCGGCGTGATGCGGTAGGTGTGCACGTGTTCGGGCGCCCGCTCCAGCTCCGCGAACGGGGCGATGGCGGCGCGCGCGGCGCCGGCCAGCTCGTGGTCCACCTCGAGCAGCACCGTCTTGTCGGACTGCACGATCAACGGCCCGTCGGTCATATCTCCCATTATTCAGTCGTCCGCCGACACCACCGATGTGATGCGGTGGACGGCGAAGTCGCGCAGCCGCCCGGAGGCCGAGTCGAAGGCCACCAGCTGCCCGCCGCGGACGGTGATCGGCGAAACCACCCGCTGGGTGGCCACCCCCGCGGCGTCCAGGTAGCCGATCACCAACGTGTCCTGATTCCTGGCCGCGCGCTGCAACAGCGACATGGTGACCGCGGGATCGACGCGGATATTGCCGAACGGCGCGGCGGTCACCTTGCGCAGCACCGAGACGACCGCGTTCAGCGTCTCGCCGGTGGGGCGCGGCGGTGGGCGATAGGGGCGACGGTGCTGCGGCGTGGGCACGCGGGCGCCGCGGGGTCGCACGTCGACGATGGCGCCGGAGGAATCTTCGGCCGCCGGGGCGAAACCCGCAGACCGGAGGGCGCCGAGCACCTCGGCGATCGGTGCGGGCGACACGGCCACAGTCGGCGCCAGGGCACGCAGCTGCAGATCGTCGGCGGCCGCTACGGCCTGGGCCAGCAGGGCTGGGTCCTCACAGCGCACGAACGACGCGGCCATGCCGATTCGAAGCTGCCCGTGTCTGCGTGCAACATCGTCGATGAGGTAGGTGAGTCCTTGTGGCACTGCCGTTTTGGAGTGCTTGGCGAAAAATGCGTGCATCCCGTCGCGGGTTTTGCCGATGTCGAGTGCGTGCCGGATCGATTGCTCGCTGATCCTGTACACCATCGCCGCGCCGGCCGATTCGACGGTGGCAACGGCCGCCAATTCCTCGGCGAGATCGCGTTGCAGCGGCCCAGGCACCACGACGGTCAGGTCGGCCTGCAGAAAAAAGTGGTCGATCGGCCTGGGCAGTGCCCGCGTCATCGCATCGATCGCGACGGCGGGGTCGACGGCTTCGTCGAGTAGCGCGCGGGCGGGGGTGCTGATCGCCCCACGACCGATCAGGCCCAACGCGTGGCCCTCGTTCAGCAGGTCGGCGACCGGTCCGGGCTGCAGCCGTCTCGCCCAGCGCGGGCGCCGCCAGATCAGCGCCGCCGACGCCGCCGCGGCGTCGACTCCGGCACCGTGCGGCAGCTCGGAGAGCATCCCCAGCAGCAGCCGGCGATCCAGTGGGGCGGCCGTGGAGTACAGCGAATCCGTCAGGGCGCCATACGGTTTCGCGTCCGGGCCCCGGGTGCCGATCAATGCCGGCCGCCCGGGCAGGTCCAGCCAGGTGGTGGCCAGCAGGTGCCAACGCTCAGCGGTGGACATCGCGCTGAACCGGTTGGTGGCTACCGTTGGCGCCCAATACGGCCCGTCGCCGCTGGCGGGCTCCGGATCGGGCATCCCGCTCGCGATCAACCCGGCCGCGGCCGCGACCTCCAAGATCAGGCCCAGCCGCGGCTCGTCGATGCCGGTTGTCTTGGCCAGGCGTTTGACGTCGCGGACCCCCAATCCGCCGCTGCGCAGTTCGGGAACCGGTGTGCTGCCGAGGTTTTCGAGCAGCACGTCGAGTTCGCGCAGCAGGTCGATGAGGGCCCCGGCCGCCGCCGCATCGGCATCCTCGGGCGTGGTCGTCGACGCCACCGGGTCTGGGGCGGTCAATTGCATCGGCCCGGGTTGCTCGCCGCGGAGCACCTGCCCGACGTGGCGGGGCAGGATCACGGTCTCGGCATCGATCCGGCGCAGCAGCCCCTTCGCCAGCAGCTGCGGTACGGGTCGATCCGCCGGGGCGCCGGGCGCGGCGTCGCGGGTGCGCCCCATCGGAGATCCCTGCAGCAGTTTCTCCAGCACCTCCAGCTGCGCTTTGTCGAGCCCGGCGATGAGGCCGGTGATCTCGTCGCCGGTGCGCGCGGTGTCCTCGAGCGTGACCTGGCCCGCGTGCCACGGCAACGCCGTGCCCGCGTCGGGAGCCACCCGGACGGCGGCGTCGCCCCACACCAGGGCGCGCTGTCGGAGGTCGTCGAGCGCGCCCATCACGTCGGCTTCTGGAGCGCGGTCGCCGATCAGCGCCAGCAGCTTTGCGGTCGGCACGGGTGCGGTCTCGGCCTGCAGCACCAGCAGGGCGTCGAGCACGGCCAGCCGCAGGAAGTCGAGCTCGTCGGTGGCAGCCTTGACCGATTGCCGGGCGACGGCGCGCGCCGCTAGCGCGGCGATGCTGCCGGGTGGCGGCTGAGCGAGGTCCGGCCGTAGTTCCAGCAGTCGGATGAGCCGCTCGTCAGACAAGTCGGCCAGCCAGGACCCCAGCGGGATGTCCGGGGTGTTGTCGGTCATTGCTGACCAGCGTAAAGCAGCGGCCGGACCCTCGCGGCGACGGTGAGGACGCCGGAATTGGGCGCCCGCGGGCTTGCGTCACGCCCTCCGGTGCGACCTGTCAGAATGGACCCCGTGGCTGACATTGCTGAGGACAACGCGGGCAAGACCCGGTACGTCGACAACGGCTGGCCGACGACGGACCCGGATGACCACGCGGTGAGCGAACTGGCAACCGATCGGACGGGTGCGTTGTCCCCTTTCGGTGACCTGACGTTCCCGCTGCCCTCCGACGACCTGCCGTACGTTCACCCGGTCACCGTCGTCAACCGGTAGGCCGCCAGCCATGGCTGCGGCATCCGGGGCATCCCGACCGGGCTCGCTCTCGCACTTGGATGAGCGGGGGGCGGCGCACATGGTCGATGTCACCGAGAAGGGCGCGACCAAGCGCACTGCCGTGGCCGCCGGCGCGTTGCGGACCTCGGCGCAGGTGATCGCGCTGATCTCGACCGGCGGCCTGCCCAAGGGCGATGCGCTGGCGACCGCGCGGGTGGCGGGCATTCTGGCAGCAAAGCGAACCAGCGACCTGATTCCGCTGTGCCACCAGCTCGCGCTGACGGGAGTCGACGTGGATTTCACCGTCGGCGAGTCCGACATCGAGATCACGGCGACGGTGCGCAGCACCGACCGTACCGGTGTCGAGATGGAGGCGCTGACCGCCGTCAGCGTGGCCGGGCTTACGCTCTACGACATGATCAAAGCGGTTGACCCGTCCGCTCGCATCGACGACATTCGGGTGCTCCGCAAAGAGGGCGGCAAAACCGGAAATTGGACACGGTGATGGGCGCGAGATCCGCACGAGTGATCATTGCTTCGACCCGCGCCTCGGCCGGCGTGTACGACGATCGGTGCGGGCCGATCATTACCGAATGGCTTGGCCAACACGGGTTTTCGCCCGCGGAACCGGAGGTGGTCGCCGACGGCACCCCGGTTGGTGAGGCGCTGCGTGCCGCGGTCGACGACGGCGTCGACGTCATCATCACCTCGGGTGGTACCGGCATCTCGCCCAGCGATTCCACCCCGGACCAGACCGTGGCCGTGCTGG